>JANYJN010000723.1 GCA_025358475.1 Candidatus Solibacter sp. | reverse complement strand
TTGAAGCGCGGCACGGTTCTCGTAGACCCCGACGACCCTGGTGAAGCAGTCCGCGCGCTTTTCTACCTGGAGCACACTATCCAGGACGGCCGCACCGACAAGGCCGGCAACCGCCGTGTGGTCTCCCGACAACTGCAGTTCGTTGAGACGGATGCCACCGGCTCCACCAGGAACGCCGGATATGCACCTTACCTGGACTATCGGCCGGCGACGCCTGAAGAGCGTACCAGTCTGACTGCAACACTGGAATCGCAAGTGTGGCTGCACGGCGACTTAGAATCGGTGGTCGTTGGGCACGCGATTGCCAATCTCGTTCCGATACACCTCGGCGAAGTCCGAGATCGCCGCGAGGACCTGGTGACAAGGACCATGGCCGCCGTCAAGGACCGGCTGACTAAAGAAATCACGTACTGGGATCATCGTGCCAACCAGCTTAAGGACCATGAACTGGCCGGCAAGATCAATGCCAAGATCAACTCGGGGAAGGCCCGCCAGCGCGCCGATGAGTTACAGGCACGCCTTCAGCGGCGGATGGTGGAACTCGAACTCGAACGCCAGATTTCGCCTCTGCCGCCAGTCGCCATCGGCGGCTCACTTGTCGTCCCCATAGGGCTTCTCAATAGGATCCTTCCTTCTTCCGCCCAGCCAAGTTATGCCACCGACGCTGTGTCGGCGGAAGCCCGCAAGAAGATGGAACTGTTTGCCATGCGGATGGTCATGGAGGCCGAGAAACAGCTTGGCAATGAACCGCGGGACGTGAGTGGCGAAAAGTGTGGGTACGACATAGAATCGAAAGTCCAGTCAGACGGTAAATTGCGGTTTATTGAGGTGAAGGGACGTGTCGCCGGCGCCATCACTGTGACGGTCACCCGGAATGAAATCCTCACGGCACTAAACAAACCGGACGATTTCATCCTCGCTGTCGCCCAAGTGGAGGATGGGCAGCAAAAGCTGGTCTACATCCGCCGCCCCTTCCAGCAGGAGCCGGACTTTGCGGTTGAGAGCATCAACTACAACCTCCAGGAGTTGCTGGCACGAGGGGAGGAGGCCCGATGACCGACGCGGCTGCCCTTCCGTACGACTGGCTGGTGGAGCGTGAAGGCGAGCGGTTGGAATGCAAGGAGGCCAAATCGCGCTTTTCCTACGATGCCCTGGAAGAGTACTGTGCGGCAATCGCCAATGAGGGTGGAGGACGCATCGTGCTGGGCGTCACGGACAAGCCACCGAGGCAGATCGTGGGGACGGCCGCCTTCCCCGAACCACAGAAGGAAGCGTCGCGCCTTACGGAAAGACTCCGCTATATCAAGGTCCGCCCGGACGAGGTGTTCACGCCATCCGGCAGGGTCTTGATCTTCCACGTCCCGGGCCGGCCGAAAGGAATCGCCATCGAGATCAATGGGCGCTTTCTGATGCGGGCAGGCGATTCGCTGCGACCGATGACCCAGGACCAGATTCGGCGTATCGTCTTGGAGGCAGAGCCGGATTTTAGCGCCGAAAGGTGTTCGGGGTTGTCGCTTGCCGATCTGGACGCTACTGCGATTCGCGCGTTTCAGGCGAGATGGAGCAGGAAGGCGGGCAAACCCAGCCTGCTCAAGCACTCGCAGGAACGAATCCTGGGGGACACAGAATTGCTAGTGGGAGGCGGGATCACTTTCGCTGCGCTGATTCTCTTCGGCAGGCCGGCCGCGGTCGCGCGCCATCTCAGCCAAGCCGAGACCATCTTTGAGTTCAGGATGTCGGAAGCCTCCATCCGGCATGTGCAGCGCGAGGAGTTTAGATCCGGGTTTTTCCTCTGGCACGACCGTCTGTGGGAACTCATCAACCTGCGCAATGAAGTTCTCTCCTACCAGGACGGACTGTTCCGCTGGGACATCCCGGCGCATGACGAGGAGACGGTTCGCGAAGCGGTAATGAACTCCGTCTCGCACCGCGACTACCGCCGGCCGGGCTCCGTGATGGTCCGCCAGTGGCAGGGTAGGCTCGATATCGTCAGCCCCGGAGGATTTCCCGATGGGGTCACAATTGAGACGATCCTATCCGCCGAAGAACCCCGCAACCGTCGGGTGGCCGAGACCCTGCAACGCTCGGGGCTGATTGAACGCTCCGGACAAGGGGCAGATCTGATTTTCCGAAAGACCATCGAGAGCGGCAAACCGCTCCCGGACTATTCCCGTTCGGATGGCTCCAAGGTCTGGCTCACCCTACGTGGTGAGTTGCAAAGCCCGGAACTGGTACGCTTTTTCCGGCGGAGCGGCAATCCCTGGGAGGAAAAACTACTGGTGGAGGACCTGGTCATTGTCGATCTTCTCTACCGCAATCAGCCCGTGTGGGGATCGTTGCGTTCCCGGCTTCCGGCGCTGGAAGACTGGGGCGTAGTCGAGCGCATCGGGCGCGGGCGCGGCGTGCGGTATCTGCTTTCTCGGAAATTCTACAGCGAGATCGGCCGCACCGGCGCCTATACGCGCCGAAAGGGCTTGAGCCAGGAGGCTGTCAAGGAGTTACTCCTGGACCATATCCGAAAGCAGAGCGCGGAAGGAGCGCGGTTCCGGGAGTTCCAGGACGGCTTCCCGAACCTGTCCCGGGGTCAGATCCGGTCGATCCTTGCACAACTCCGCTCCGCCGGGCTGGTAACGGTGAGCGGCGAGCGAAGATCAGGGCGATGGCATATCTCTGCTACTGGACGGGCGAAATCATGACTCGGTCCGCCTTAATCGCCAAAGACAGCCAAAAACAACTCGCTGTTTTGTGGTATCCCTTTGATTTCTTGGCCTTTACGATCACGCCATTGCGCAAAGCGCGCCAAGCAGGCGCCTGAGGGGCGGACTGAGCAGGCAATGAAGAAGAAGCTGATTGAAGTCGCGTTACCGCTGGAGGCGATCAAGATGGTGTCGGCGAGAGAGAGGTCGATCCGGCACTGGCAACCGTCGACGTTGCATCTCTGGTGGGTCCGGCGACCCTTGGCGGCGTGCCGGGCGGTGCTGCTCGCGCGAGGGGAGAGGCCCGCATGAGTGCTCCCTCGTGGCATCTGTCTGTCAAGCGGGCTGATTTCGCCAAAGCTCTCCGATCCGTCGGGCGCGCAGGAAAAGACGTTCTCTCTGCCACGGCAGTACTGACGTTCGACCAGAACCGGCTTGCCATCGACCTTTCGGGTAACGTCACACAAATTCCCGCTTCCGGGGATTGGCCCAGCGAGGTGCGCTTGCCTGGCGAAAACTTGGAACTGCTTGCCAGATCCCTGCCCGAAGAAGACCCCCTCCCGCTCAAGGTGGAAGGGGAGCGGCTGTTTGTAGCCAGTTTCTCCATTCCATGTGAATGGCGCCTCTACTCCAGAGCGGTCTCTACGCCGGTCAGTGAACTGATTCCAGCCAACGCCGACCTGTTCGATCTTCTGATGATGGTGGCACGCTGTTCCAAGGAAGAGATCGACACCGCAGGTGCTTCGGCGCTGGTCTCAAACGCCCAACTCAAGCTCGACCATATGTGCACTAAGGCAGCGGGTTTCCTTGGTGCTTACGGAGTGTCACCGCTTCATTTGAGGAGACTCTGCGAGGAACACGCCGCGGAGGGGACGCGCCAGTTTCGAGAAAGCGACGCCAAGGCGATTGTTCAGATCGCCCAGGCTTGGTGCATCCTGGCCCCAATGGGAGTGGATCCCATGGAGATCAAAGCACTGATGGATAATTGCTTGCGAAACGCTTGGAAGTAGTTTAGGCCGAATGAAGAAAAAACTGATTGAAGTTGCGTTGCCGCTGGAGGCGATCAATAAGGAGTCTGCGCGGGAGAAGTCGATCCGGCACGGCCACCCTTCGACGTTGCATCTCTGGTGGGCGCGGCGACCTCTGGCCGCGTGCCGGGCAGTTTTGTTCGCTTCGCTGGTGGATGATCCGTCGAGCCTTCCCGAGCAGTTCCCGACCGAAGCCGATCAGGACAAGGAGCGGCAGAGGCTCTTCCGGCTGATCGAGAAACTTGTGCTGTGGGAGAACTCAAACAACCGCGCAGTGCTGGATGAGGCGCATGCGGAAATCTTGAAATCTACTGGCGGTAATCCGCCTCCGGTCTACGATCCATTCTGCGGCGGTGGGTCGATTCCGCTCGAAGCGCAGCGATTGGGGCTCGAAGCGCACGGCAGCGACCTAAACCCCGTAGCCGTCCTGATCACGAAGGCTCTCATAGAGATCCCGCCCAAGTTCGCCGGGCAGCCACCGGTGAATCCGGCCGCGAAGGGGAAAATGACAGGGCAGGGCATGTGGACAGGTGCGCGCGGGCTGGCGGATGACGTGCGGTATTACGGCCAGTGGATGCGCGACCGGGCATTCGAGCGTATTGGCCACATCTATCCTAAAGTGACGCTTCCTAAGGCGCAGGGCGGGGGCGATGCAACCGTGATTGCAGTTCTTTGGGCGCGAACTATTGAGTGCCCGAACCCAGCATGCAGTGCACAGATGCCGATGGTGCGTTCGTTTCTGCTTTCAACCAAACCGGGAAAGAAGGCATGGGTCCATCCGATCATCGACCACGCCTCGAAGACTGTGCGGTTTGAAGTTGAGACAGGAAATGGTACACCGCCTGAAGGAACCAAACAGCGGGGGACAAGCCGATGCCTCTTTTGCGGCAACACGATTTCAGATGCGACATTGCGGCAACAGGCGAAGACCATTGGAACTGGGTCGATACCGATGGCGGTCGTTGCCGAAGGTCAACGAGGAAGGATTTACCTACCGCCAGAGAGCCTCCCGGGAGTTCACATCGCGATGATTGAGACCTCCTGGTTGGATCAGCCCTTGCCAGACAACGCGCGTTGGTTTTCACCGCCTGGGTATGGCCTGCCCAATTTCAAGGATCTCTTCACAGCGCGCCAGTTGGTGGCGCTAACAACGCTGAGCGATCTAGTTCCCGAGGCACGAAATCGGGCGGTCTCGGACGGTGCGACCAAAGAGCGTGCAGACGCGATCGCAGTTTATCTAGCATTGTCCGCGAGCAAGAGCGCCGACAATAATTCGACGCTTTGCTCGTGGATGTCGGGTCTCAAATACGAGGTAGTGCGAAACACCTTTTCTAGGCAGGCATTGCCCATGACATGGGACTATGCGGAGTCTAATCCGTTCGCGGAGTCATCCGGGGATTTCTTCGAACAGGTGAAACGAGCCTGCCTCGTACTTGAGTTGGCGGTGCCGGCCACCGGGCGTGGTGCGGTGGAACAACTGGACGCAACGACCCTCAATCCAGATAGCCCGGTTGTATTCTGCACCGATCCGCCGTACTACGACAATATCGGCTACGCCGACCTGTCCGACTTCTTCTACGTTTGGCTCCGAAGGGCACTCCACACAATATATCCGCAGATTTTCAGCACTTTATTGGTTCCCAAAGCCCAGGAACTCGTTGCAACACCGTACCGATTCGGAGGATCCAAGGAGAAGGCGCAGGAATTCTTTGAGGCAGGCTTCGTCCAAGCGTTCGCCCGCGTTCGCAGCATGCAAGAATCCTCTTACCCTCTGACGATCTTTTACGCCTTCAAACAAACTGAAGAACCCGATGAAAAAAGTGGCGTTGACGCGCTAATAGCTTCTACTGGCTGGGAGACGATGCTTGAAGGTTTACTGCAGTCTGCCTTCCAGGTTACCGGCACGTGGCCAATGCGCAGCGAGCGGTCCGCACGCACTATCGCCGTCGGGACAAATGCCCTTGCTTCCTCGATCGTACTCGTCTGCCGACCTCGCTCCAATTCAGCTCCGATCACTACACGGAAGGATTTTCTTTCGGCACTTAAGAAGGAACTACCGTACTCTCTACGCAACATGCAGAAGGGTAACATTGCCCCCGTTGATCTCGCTCAGGCCGCCATTGGCCCAGGCATGGCCGTATTTTCTCGGTATAAGAAGGTCCTCGAAACGGACGGATCGCCGATGCGTGTCCGAACAGCATTAGGTCTGATCAATCAGGGCCTCGACGAGGTGCTGTCCGAAATGGAGAGCGAGTTCGATCCTGACACGCGCTGGGCGCTAGCGTGGTTCGAGCAGCACCAATTCGACGAAGGCCCCTATGGCGACGCCGAAGTGCTTGCCACGGCGAAGGCGCTCAGCATCTCGCACCTGGCAGAGACTGGCATCCTTCATTCCCGCGCCGGCAAGGTCCGGCTGCTGCGCCGGGAGGAGCTTCCCGAAGATTGGGACCCATCCGCAATTGACCGTCTCACAGTCTGGGAGGTCACCCAACACCTTATCCGGTGTCTGGATCAAAAGGGCGAGAAGGAAACGGCGAATCTGAAAGCGAAGATCGGCGGGATGGCGGAGATCGCCAGGGACCTCGCCTACCGACTCTACACGCTCTGCGAGCGCAAGGGTTGGGCTACCGAGGCGGGCTACTACAACAGCCTCGTGGTGGCGTGGCCATCCATGGCATCGGAAGCATTTGAACTGAAATAGGAAATTGAACCGGACAGTTACCAATGAGTGACGCCAAACGACCTCGACACGAAGACCTCCCGCCGAGCCAGATTGCGGAAGATCCGGCCCGGTTTCAGTCGAGGGCAGCTTATCCACGCGACTGGATGGACGAGGATCTCGATGGCGTCAAGTTCTATAACTTAAACTGCGCAGGTGTCATCTCAGTCTGGCGGGACCCTGACGATGAGAAGCTCTACGTGATTGACGGTCACCGCCGCTTGCGCCTGGCGAAACGGCTTCAGTCTCCATTGGTGCACGTACAATTCCTCGTAGCATCCACCGATGCCGATGCGTTCGCGAGCGGCGTTGAGTCGAGCTTAGGCCAGTGGGCATTCCAGCGCGGCGATAAGCTGCGTTGGGCCATTGAAAGTCGTCGCGCGGCAGTCGACCGCGCGCTACACACGCGCTGGCTCCATCCTGACGGCGAGTCGGCAAATCGACTGTACGAGTTCTACCCAGACCTGGGAAGGCGCTATTCCTCCTTCCCGGATGATCACAAAGAGGCGGAAACAGCCTAATGGCTATCACGAATAGCGAACGAGTCGGTAAAGCTCTGGATCTCCTGAAGGATGGAGTGCGCCCCTACGTCGAGCGCGAGTTGAAGGCGACTTATAAGGACCGGTGGCTTGAGACGGCCAAGCCGTCTTTGCCCGGCTGCTGCCAGTCAGGGAAACTCGGCTTGG
>JANYJN010000707.1 GCA_025358475.1 Candidatus Solibacter sp. | reverse complement strand
GCTTCTCTTCGGCGTACCCCCCTAGGTATTGCTCGATGAGCGCGGGAGCAAAACGGTCGAAACCGGCGGCCACGGCCGTGTGCGTGGTGAACAGATTGCCCGCTCTTGTCACCGCCAGTGCGACTTCGAAGGGCTGCCCCGCCTCTTCCATGAAGTTGCGGGCACGTTCCAGAACGGCCAACGCCGCGTGCCCTTCATTCAGGTGACAGACCTCCGGTTGGAGCCCGAGCGCGCGCAGCAGCCGCCATCCGCCGATCCCGAGGAGCATTTCCTGCTTGAGGCGCAACTCCGGCCCGCCCCCGTAAAGCTCGCTGGTAATTCCCCGATGAACGGGGAAGTTCGCCGCGTCATTGCTGTCCAGCAGGTAAAGCTTCACCCGGCCGACCTGCACCTGCCAGGCGCGCAGCCAGACCGAATATCCAGGCAGCGCGATCTCCATCCGCAACCACTCTCCATTTGGCTGGCGCAACGGCACAATCGGCAACTGTCCCGGATCGTTATACGGGAAGAGGGCCTGCTGCTCTCCATTGTTGTCGATCACCTGGCGAAAATAGCCCTGCTGGTAGAGCAGTCCCACGCCGACCACCGGCACACCCAAGTCGCTGGCGGCTTTCAGTTGATCGCCGGCCACATTGCCCAGCCCGCCCGAGTAGATGGGCAGAGCTTCGCTCAACATAAATTCCATGCTGAAATACGCGGCGCAGGTCAGGGGAGCCTGCGAGTGCTTGTGCTGAAACCAAGCGGGCGTTTCCGCCGCCTGCCGGCTGGCTTGCACCAAGCCATCGACGTTCTTCCGGAAAACGGGATCGCCCAACACGCGTTCGATCCGGTCCCGCGAGACCGTTTGCAGCACCACCCAGGGGTTATGCGTGATCTCCCATAGTTCGGAATCAAGCTGCCGCCACACATCGTCGGTGGCATGATTCCACGACCAGTGCATATCCAGGGCGAGTTCCGCCAGATCGTCGAACCCCTCGATTTCGGTGGGTAGAAGGTTATAGATCGGATGGCTCACGCGGGTTCGGCTGCTCATGATTCGCTCCCTCAGATTCGTTCATCTGATCTCCTATTGTGGCCTATCTGTGGGTACCCTTCCGGAGATAATCCCGATCGCGGGTCTCCTGCTGCCGGGACCAAACTGTAGGGCCGTCCTGGCTGGAGATCGCCCGCGTGGCGATCGGCTCAAGGGAAAGATCCAGTAAGTCTTCGCTGGCGACCTGGTGGGACTACGGAAGTACGCTTCGCGCCTGGAGGTTCCTGACCTCCCCTTCATCGAGCCTATGATCGCGGTCGGACAGGAAAGTCTGAAGTAACGGCGGGTTGGCCAGCGTGTGACCAGGTTCGGCCTTCGTGACCTTCCGCAATTGGTCGTTTGCCGTCACGTACAGATCGTCAACCGCAACTTCTTTCTCTGGCGTGGGGATTTGGGGGCGGGTGGTCTCCCGTGGTTTCCCAAGGGCTGTAATACCATGAAACGTTGGTAGCGCTAACGGGAGTCGAACCCGTATTTAAGCCTTGAGAGGGCTCTGTCCTAACCATTAGACGATAGCGCCGCGGGTGAACTGATTGTAGCAAAACGCGGGCGCTCGGCGTGGACCGAGCCGCCGCGCCTGTAGCGCGCAATAATGAGAGGGCATGCGGCGGCTGCTCTTGCTTTCCATCATCCCGTGGCTTCTGGCGGCGGACGACCATTGGGTGAAGTTCACCCGCGGCCCGCTGGAAGTGATGACCGACGCCGGCGCGCACAGCGGCCGCGAAACCATGGTGCGCTTCGAGCAGTTCCGCGCCGCGCTCGGCCAGATTGTGGGCGAGGACGATTTGCAGGCTCCCTTGCCGCTGCGCATCTTCGTCTTCAAGAACGCCAAGGGCTGGACCTCCGCCGCGCCCCTGACTGAGGGCCGCGACCACTTTTGCATCGTGCTCAGCGAAAAGAGCGCGCTGACGCCCGAGATCTATAGCGAGCTGACGCGCCTGTTTCTGAAGAGCAACACCACGCAGATGCCCCCCACCTTCGAGCGCGGATTGATCGCCTTCTTTTCCACCTTCGAGGTCAATGGTATCCGCATCACCGCCGGCAAGCCGCCTGCCAAGCCCGATCTCGATTGGGCCCGCATCCATCTGATGGTGGCTGACCCGGATTACTACGGCAAGATCCGCGTGCTGCTCTACAATCTGCGCCACGGCGTGGCCGAAGATCCGGCGTACCGCAACGCCTTCGGCAAGTCCGCGGCGGAGGTGGAAGCCGCCGCCAGCCAGCACTTCGCCGCCGGGAATTTTCAGACCACGCGATTGCCCAGCCGCCCCATGGCGGAGGGCGATTTTCCGGAGCGGCAGGTGTCGGCGACGGAGATCGCGTTGGCGCGCGCAGACCTGCTGATGGGCGCCCCGTCGGCCGCCGAATACCGGAAATTGCTGGCGGGACATGAGAAGGTGGCGGAGGCCGAAGAGGGACTCGGACTGCTGGCGCTCCGCGAGCGCCGCACAGACGAGGCACGCCGCAATTTCGCCGCCGCCATGGAAGCCGGCAGCACCAGCGCGCGCTGCTACATCGAGTACGCCAAGCTGGAACCCGATAGTGCCAAAGCCGAGCAGGCGCTGCTCAAAGCCGCCGGTATCAACCCGAAGCTCGACGAGCCGTTCGCCCTGCTGGCCAAACGCGACACCGACCCGCGCAAGCGCCTGATGCACTGGAAAGCCGCCGCCGAACGCGATCCACGCAACGCGTCGTATTGGAGGGCGCTGGCCGAAACGTATCTGGCCGACCACAATTACGGCGCAGCCGCCAAGGCCTGGCGCAGCGGCGAACAGGCGGCCACCGACCCCGCGGAGCGCGACCGCATGCGCCAGGCCCGCATGATTATTGAGCAGCAGCGCCTGGACTACGAGGAGGCCGAGAAGCGCCGCGAAGCCGAGGAGAAGGCGCGCGAGACCGACCGCTTGAAGACCGAGGCGCGCGCCCAACTGCACCAGGCCGAAGCCAGATTCAGCGACGGCGCCCCGGCTGCCGGCGGCAAGGCAGTGCCGTGGTGGGAGGGGCCGAAGCCCGCCGGTAGAGTCAGCGGCACTCTGAAACAAGTGGATTGCCTGCCCAAACAGCAGGCGCGGCTCTCCATCGAGGACGCCGCGCACAAGATGGTCAAGCTGCTGGTGGCAGATCCGGCCAAGGTGGTCTACACC
Organism: Candidatus Solibacter sp.; assembly: GCA_025358475.1. Taxonomy (GTDB): domain Bacteria; phylum Acidobacteriota; class Terriglobia; order Bryobacterales; family Bryobacteraceae; genus Solibacter. The sequence continues at coordinate 1,186 of JANYJN010000707.1, read as the reverse complement.
GGCAACGGCGAGGTGTCGCTGGGCTGCGGCCCGCAGAAGGCGCGCAGGATTACCGTCGAATACTTCCCGAAAGCCAACGCCCGGCTGGCCACTGCCGGCGAGGTTGCCACCATCGAGTTCCAGTGAATCAGGCTGGCACTCAAATCGAGGGCGCCGCGCGCTACCGCTGGGTGGTGCTCGCGGTATTCGTGCTCTCCACCGCCATCAACTACCTGGACCGCGCCACGCTCTCCGCCCTGGCGCCGGTGCTGATCACCGAGTTCCACCTTTCCAACACGCAGTACGGTTTGATCGGCAGCGCCTTCAGTTTGACCTACGCAGCCAGCGCGCCGTTCGCCGGATTGCTGATCGACCGGATCGGGCTCAATCGCGCCATCGGTTTCGCCGTCGGGCTATGGTCCGCCGCCGGCATCGCCACCGGCTGGACCAGCGGAATGGGTGGACTGGTGGGCTGCCGCGCGGTGCTCGGGGTGGCCGAAGCCGCGGGCATTCCGGCGGCCGGAAAGGCGATCCACCAGTTCCTGCGCCCCGGCGAGAGAGCGCTCGGCAACGCGGTCAATCAGGCCGGCGTCAGCCTGGGCTCCGTGATTGCCCCGCTGCTCGCCACCTGGATTGCGCTGCGCAGCGGATGGCGCCATGCCTTCGTGGTGACCGGGGTGCTGGGGCTCACCTGGATTCCGCTCTGGCTCTGGGTTTCGCGCCTCGCCCCAGTCGCGCCCGCGACCGCGCAACCTCGTGCGGCCAGCACGGCCATGTTGCGCGACCGCCGCTTGTGGGTATTCGCCCTAGCCAACGCGTTGAGCATGGTGGGCTACTTCTTCTGGTTCTTTTGGACTTCGAAATACATGGTGGACGTGTATCGCCTCACCCTCCAGCAGGCTGCGTGGTACGTCTGGATTCCGCCGGTATTTGCATGCGGCGGCGGCTTCCTGGGCGGTTGGCTCTCCCTGCGATTGGTGCAGCGCGGGGTGGCGGCGCCCGCCGCGCGCTTCCGCGTGTGTCTCGCCGCCGCCGTGGTTTCTCTGGCCGCTGCCGCTCTGCCTTGGGCGCCAACGCCCGCGTGGGCATCGGCCGGAATCTCGCTCAGCATCTTCGCCGTGGCGGCCTTCAGCGTCAATATGTACACCCTGCCTCTCGATACCTTTGGCGCCGCGCCGGCCGGGTTCGCCATCTCCATTCTGGTGTC
>JANYJN010000697.1 GCA_025358475.1 Candidatus Solibacter sp. | reverse complement strand
GCTTCGATGAACTGGTCAAATGGAGGGGAAGCCGACCACATTTATAAACACGATGCCAAGGCCACCGAGGCATTAGTGCCGATGGCGTTCCGGGCACAACATTTTTCATTTCTTCATCGGCCTGAAGCCACAACCCTGGATGCGGAATCGTTGTCTGGCGCGTTATTCTCTAGCCGCTGGCAATCTTTGGGTATAAGATGAATTATCCCTTTTGGGAAGTCAGTACACGATGAGGAGAATTAAATGGCAAAGAAAGTCGTAAAGAAAGTCGCAAAGAACGCCGTAAAGAAAGTTGCAAAGAAGGCTCCGGCAAAGAAGGCCCCCGCAAAGAAAGCCCCCGCAAAGAAGGCCACAAAGAAAGCGCCGGTGAAGAAGGCCGTGATGAAGAAGGCCGCGGTGAAGGCCCCGGCGAAGAAGGCCCCGCGAAGGCTCCTGCCAAGAAAGCCTCCGCCAAGAAGAAGTTCATGTCGAAGCCCCGGTCGACTACCCCCAAGCTGCCGCCGATGGACTCGACCTCGGAAAACAGCAGTTTTTAGAACTGCGGGACGGTGGTATTTCAGGCGCGGGTCAGGCCCAAGTGGGTTGGCTCGCGCCCGTTTTGTTTTTGGGGCCAGGAAGAAACATTTCGCGCCCGGATCTCGCGCGTGGGGGAGGACATCGTGATTCGGATTCCCTTGGAGAGCGCCCCGGAAATGAGGTTGCGCGTGTGCGGCAGGTTCGTCCGCCAGCCTCAAGAAGCCCGCCGAGGCCCCGCCGGAGACGCTCTCGGTATATAATGAACCCGATGTTTCAAAAACAGATAGCGCTATCCTTTATTGGAGCGGGCCTCGCGGGCGCCGCGGTCTACGCGCTGGCGCTCCGCCCCTGGTTTTTGCGATGGGGAGCTACGGCGGCCGAACTGTCGAAGAGTCTCCCCGGAGACCTGTCGGTGACGCAAGCCACCTCCACCGCCACCCGCGCCATCACAATCCAAGCACCGCCGGAACGCGTCTGGCCGTGGATTGTCCAGATCGGCCAGGAGCGTGGTGGATTGTACAGCTACGCCTGGCTCGAGAATCTCGTGGGTTGTGAAATTGTCAATGCCGAAACCATTCACCCTGAGTGGCAAGACCTGAAGCCGGGCGATACGGTGCGGCTCCACCCCAAGATGCCGGGGATACCCGTAACCATCGTAGAAAAGAATCACGCTCTGGTCCTCGGGGGGAACGGCATTCCGGAACAACATATTCCGGCCATGAGTTGGGCATTCGTCCTGGAGCCGGTGTCCGGGAACGCTACGCGGCTCCTGATCCGATGGAGATCCCAAATACCGAATGCCGTTTTCGATCTGGTCGTCAACAAATACCTGCTGGAACCGATTCACTTCACCATGGAACGGAAGATGATGCTCGGTATCCGGGAGCGCGTTGAGCGACGTGCCTAGGGCTGCCGCACCGCCTACGAGCCTTCCCGCTAATTCATCTGCAGCGTGAGTATGGTCAAGGAATGCTTCGGAAACGTATAGCCGAAGCCCTTGTCCTGCGCGGTGGTCTGCAACGTCCTGGTGACGGGCCGCACTACTTTATCGTTGCCGAAGGTGTGGGTGGCTTTCAGATCCGCATGATTAAGCTCCCACGCGCTGGCGGAACTTACGGCACCCGAAACGCTGGAGATCTGCGCCGTGATGTCCTGCTTTTCGCCGCGGTTCAGGACGTTCAGGAAAACGCGGCGCGTCTTCGCATCGTAGGTGGAAGAGACATCCAGATAGCTTAGCGCGCGCCCGCCATCGGGCTTGTATTCCGGCGCCTGCACCCACACATCGAGCGATTGGTTGCCGCGCTGCCGGGCGTATTCGGCCAGCGGGAAGTAGATGGTCTGTAGGAACAGGCCCTGTTTGTTGGTGAAGATGGGCGCAATCACGTTCACCAACTGGGCCAGGTTTGCCATCTTGACCACATCGGCATGCCGGAGGAAGGAATTGAAAAACATGCCCATGGCCAGCGCATCCTCGAAGTTGTATTTTTCCTCCAGGCCGGTGCGTCCGATGGCGAACTCCCCCGGTACCATCGTGCGATACCAGACATTCCACTCGTCAAATGCGATATGGATGGGGCGCGCCGCCGGATTTCCCACGCGTGCGGCT
>JANYJN010000665.1 GCA_025358475.1 Candidatus Solibacter sp. | reverse complement strand
GTTTGGCGTGCCGTGGAGTTTTGCACCAAGAAACGTCGTAAGCAGACACGAAAGTGTTTGACCCGGCGTGCGTCCGGGGTCAATCATGGGGGTTCGGCACCAGAAGGGAAGGGAATCGTATGTCTTTACGCAGCGGCCTCGCCGCCATGCTCACGGTGGCGGCATTTTCGGCGCAGGCGGCGGAACCGCCCAAGACCTGGATCGATCCCGATACCGGGCATCGTGTGGTGCGCCTCACTGAAGAGCCAAACAGCGCCAGCCTCTATTTCAACCAGAACGGCTACACCGCCGACGGCCGGAAGATGATCTACACCACGCGCGAAGGCGTCGGCGCGCTGGACTTGGAAACGCACACCGCCAAATCCGTAGTGAAGGGACGCGTGCAGGTGATCGTCGCCGGGCACAAGACGCAGAACGTGTATTACCGCAGGGGCGACGAGATCTTCGCCACCAACGTGGACACGCTCCAGACGCGGCGCATCGGGAAGCTGCCGGTGCGCGGATCGGTAGCCACGGTGAACGCCGACGAGACGCTGCTGGCCGGCACTTACATCGAAGGCGACGGGCAGGATTATTCGGGACGGAATCCGCCGCCGGGCCAGCCCGCGCCGGCGCCGGCGCCGCAAGCGGGTCAGATCCACCCGCTCGAACAGGCGCTGAATAAGGGGCAGATGATGGAGCAGCGGCTGGCCGCGCACCTGCCGATGGCCATGTTCACCATCGACGCCGCTACCGGCGAGGTGAAGGTGATCCATCGCGCCACCGACTGGTTGAATCACCTGGAATTCTCGCCCACCGATCCGACTCTGCTGATGTTTTGCCACGAAGGGCCCTGGCACAAGGTGGATCGCCTATGGACCATGCACACCGATGGCAGCCACCTCCTCCAGGTCCACACGCGCACCATGGCGGGAGAAATTTTTGGGCACGAGTTCTGGAGCCACGACGGCAAGACCATCTGGTACGACTTGCAGACGCCGCGGGGCGAGGATTTCTGGCTAGCCGGCTACAACGTGGAAACCGGCGAGCGCACGCGCTATCACTTGCAGCGCGACGAGTGGTCGATTCATTTCAACGTGACGCGCGACGGCAAGCTCTTCTGCGGCGATGGCGGCGATCCCGGCCAGGTGGCCAAGGCCCCCAACGGGCGGTGGATCTACCTCTTCCGTCCGGAAACCATTAAGTTCCAGGGCGAGCTCAATCAGAAAGATTTCGTGCAGCCCGGTGTGCTCCGTGCGGAAAGACTGGTCAATATGGCGAAACACAACTACCGGCTGGAGCCGAATGTCAGCTTCACGCCGGACCAGAAGTGGGTGGTGTTCCGCTCCAACATGTTCGGCGATACCTACGTGTTCGCCGTAGAGGTAGCGAAAACGCAATGAAACTGACGGTGTTTCTTCTTGCGGTGATTCCGCTGGCCGCCGCGCCGCGGACCACGCTGCCATTCGATTCAAGCTGGCGTTTTCTGAAGGCCGACGCGCCCGGAGCGGCCCAAGCGGAGTTCGCCGACGATGCCTGGCGTTCCGTCAGCCTGCCCCACGATTGGGGCATCGAAGGCCCCTTCGACGAAAAGGCTCCGGCGCGCGGAGCGGGCGCGTTTCTACCCGCCGGCGTGGGCTGGTATCGCAAACATTTTGGGTTGCCGGCCGATGCCGCATCGCGCCGCGTCTTCGTGGAGTTCGATTGCGTGATGGCCAACAGCGAAGTCTGGATCAACGGGTTTTCGCTCGGCAAGCGGCCCAATGGGTATGTGAGCTTCCGCTACGAACTCACCGGGCATCTGAAATCCGGCGGCAAAGAGAACGTGCTGGCCGTGCGCGCCGACAACGAGAAGCAGCCCGCGTCGCGCTGGTACGCCGGAGCCGGCATCAATCGCCATGTTCGCCTGCTGATAATGGATGCGGTGCACCTGGAGCAGTGGGCGACGTTCGTCACGACGCCGAAGGTGACGGCAGATGAGGCCACCGTGCACATGCAGACTACGGTGGTGAATCAATCGAGTGTGACGCGGACGGTCACCGTGAATTTCAGCCTGGGGTTAGGCATATTTCCCCTCAGCCGGCCACAAACCATCCCGTCCGGCAAGTCGGCGGATTTTCAATTGGAAATCTCCTTCGCGAATCCCAAGCAGTGGAGTTTGGAGACGCCTAACCTTTATGGGGCAGTGGTGAAAGTGCTCGACGGCCACGAAGTACTGGACGACGAGACCATTCCTTTCGGCATCCGCGAGGCGAATTTCGAAGCCGACACTGGCTTCTGGCTGAACGGGAAGAATTTCAAGATCAAGGGCGTCTGCCTGCACGGCGATGGCGGCGCGGTGGGCACAGCGGTGCCCCTACGCGTGTGGGAACGTCGCCTGGAAGCGCTCAAGCGGATCGGCGTGAACGGCATCCGCACGGCGCACAATCCGCCCGATCCGGCATTCCTCGACCTCTGCGACCGCATGGGCTTCGTCGTGATGGACGAAATGTTCGACCAATGGACGGTCGCCAAGAACCCGTACGATTACCATCTGTATTTCCTCGAGTGGAGCCAAATCGACACGCGCGACACCGTGCGGCGCGACCGCAATCACCCGAGCATCGTGGTGTACAGCGCGGGCAACGAGATCCACGACACGCCGAACGCCGGGCTCGCCAAGGGGATCTTGCGTGGTCTGGTGGACGTGTTCCACGCGAACGATGCCACGCGCCCCGTGTCGCAGGCGCTCTTCCGTCCCAATGTGACTCACGATTACGACAACGGCCTCGCCGACCTGCTCGATGTGGTGGGGCAGAACTACCGCGAGAACGAAATCCTGGCGGCCCACCGGCAAAGGCCCACGCGTAAAATCCTGGGCACCGAGAACGGCCACGCACGCAGCGTCTGGTTGGCGCTGCGCGATAACGCGGCGTACGCCGGACAGTTTCTCTGGGCGGGTATCGACTACCTCGGCGAATCGCGCGCCTGGCCCGCCATCACCGGCTTCTCCGGCCTGCTGGACCGCACCGGCGAAATCAAACCCATGGGCTATGAGCGGCAGAGTTGGTGGAGCGATACGCCGATGGTCCACATCTCGCGGCGCGTCTCGGCGCGCCAAGTGCCGCCCACCGACCCCGGGTACGAAGCGTACCGCCGCACCGTGCGGACGCTGTATGACGACTGGACGCCGCCCAACGCCGCGGCGCACGAGGAGAACGTCGAGGTGTACAGCAACTGTGCCAGCGTGGACCTGCTGTTGAACGGAAAATCGCTGGGAAGCAAGCCGCTGGCGGCGGATGCGTCGCCGCGCAACTGGCGGGTGAGCTGGCAGGCGGGAACGCTGCAAGCGGTGTGCCAGAACGGTGCGGCCCGCGATGAGTTGCGCACGGCGGGCAAGCCGGCGGCCGTGGCTCTACGGGTGGATCGGCCTCGCCTCACTCCAACTTGGGACGATGTGGCCTACGTCACCGCCGAAGTGGTGGACGAACATGGCGTGGTGGTCCCGTGGGCGGACAACCGGATCACCTTCGCAGTGACTGGCCCCGGGGCGGTGGTGGCGGTGGACAATCAGGACATCGCCAGCCACGAGCCGTTCCAGGGCAACATGCGCAGCGCGTTTCAGGCGCGGTGCATTGCCATCGTTCGGGCCTCTGCCGCAGGGCGGATCGCGGTCAGCGCGACCGCCCCATCGCTCAAGGCCGGCTCCGTATCCCTGGAGGCACGATGAGTGGCATAAGCCTCCGGCTTGTGCATCCGGCTCCATTCTGGGGCGGCTCCCCCGTTCCGCGCGGGTCACCCCTGGGCCCGCTTCTCGCTATGTCTCCGACCGTCTGAAGTTGTGCTGTTG
>JANYJN010000660.1 GCA_025358475.1 Candidatus Solibacter sp. | reverse complement strand
TGAACGAGGAGGTTGCGAAGGCGATCGCCCAACGTCGTGTTATCGATGGCTGTGGTTTTCATCTTCGCAACCTCTCCGGGTTAGGCCGTCACTTTGGGCTGGGCCTGATTGACCACGTTCGCAATCGACGTGGTGGCACTGGCGAGGGCCTGGACGATCTGCTGCAACGTCGCCAGGACCGGCGTGATGGTCGCGTCCACCTGCTTGGCGACCGCCGCCGCGACAGCCTGCGCGTCCACGCCGACGCCAGCCGCGCTCACATCCGTGGCGCGGTTGGCGGGCACGGCGCCAGCCGTCAGGTTCGACCCCGCGCCGCGCGTGATCGGGTTCAACTCGTCGGTCCAGAGCGCATCGGCGGCGACATCGGCGTGCCGCACGGCCTGCTTTGCGACCATATTGGCCGTCTCGACGCTGTTCTGGAGCGCCTGGAGAGCGACATTCTGGATCTGGTCGAACTGCAATTGCGAGCGGCGCGCGATTTGCAGATCGAGATCCTGGTAAGCATCGTACGTGCGCTTCCCGTTGAGCGCGGTCAGTTCGGAGTGAGCCTTGAAGAACTCGTCCGTTCCAGTTTCAAATTCACGTTCCCCGTTGTTCGGGGTATCGACTTCCGGCATAGTAGAACTCCTTTTTGCTAACACGTTGGTTGAGGATGATTGGGCTTACGACGCCTTGCGCTTGCGAGGCCCGTAGTGAGGGTTAGGCCCGTTGTGTTTGATGGCGCGCGAGTCCTGCGCCTTCGGGTTCAAAGCCTGTTCGATGGGTACGCCACGCGCCGCCGCGACCGACTGGAACGTGGCCGTCTCGTCGCCCGCGCCCAGGAGCAACGGCGTCTCGCCGGTCAGGTTCCAAATGCGATGGAGGATCACATCGCAATACCCCGCCGAGAGTTCACATCCGTACGCGGCGCGATCCAGCAACGCCGCAGCCGCCATCGTAGTTCCGCTCCCCATGAAAGGATCGAACACGATGTCGCCCTCGTCGGAGAACGCCAGCAGGAAGAACTGCACGAGCGCGCGGGGAAACGGAGCCGAGTGCGTCCCCTGCGACGACTCGCTCTTGACCTCGATCACGTTGGACGGGCGCGCGACCCCGGCAAACCGGCCATCGGCGTCCGCGGCGCCCTGCTTTCCTGCCGCAGCTCCACGCGCACCGGTGCCCAGAAGCCCACTCCCCGACGTTGACTTCGGGTTGTTGGGCGAGTAATCGAAGCAATCCTCCGACTCGTGTCCGACCCGCTTGGGCCGGAACTTGATGGTCTGCTGGCGGCAGAAGTGGAACACTGGTTCCCATGCGTTTTTGAAGCGGTTGTTCCAGCCGCCAGGAACGCCGTTGTCTGTCTTGCGCCAGCAGAACTCGTCCACGAACCTCCAGGCCCACGCGCGGCGGTGCGCGATAACCAGATCCTTCACGTACAGATTCCGCTCGCCCTCGTCGGCGTGCTCCTTGATGTTCAGGAAATAGGAGCCATCCTCCGCGAGCACCGACCCGATGTTCGCGGCCACGTCCTTGTACCAGGCCACATACTCGTCCGGAGGCACCGGTTTGAACCCGCTGGTCGAGTCGTACTCCCTCTGCGTGGCGTACGGCGGCGACGTGATGCAGACGTTGGCCTTCGAACCGTCGGGGAGCGTTTGCACCGTGGCGAGGTCGCGGCAGTCACCGCAGACCAGGCGGTGCGGCCCGATAGCCCACAAGTCGCCAGGCCGGGTAACTGGGTTGGCGGGCTCCTCGGGGACGGCTTCCTCCTCCACGTCCGGGCTGGACTGCGGTTCGTCGCCCGCCAGGAGATCCTCCAACTCGTCGTCGGAGAAACCCACGAGCGCGAGGTCCACGCCGTCCTGCTCCAGGTCGTGCAACTCCGCGGCAAGGACCTTCTCGTCCCACCCTGCGTTGAGCGCGAGCTTGTTGTCCGCGATGACGTACGCGCGTCGTTGAGTCTCGCTGAGGTGATCCAGGACGACGACTGGCACTTCAGCGAGTCCCAACTTGCGAGCAGCCAGGAGACGACCGTGGCCCGCGATGATCCCGGCGTTACTGTCTACCAGGATCGGCGCGTTGAAACCGAACTCCGCGATGGACGCCGCGATCTGCGCCACCTGCGCGTCGGAGTGCGTGCGCGCGTTCTTGGCGTACGGCACCAGCCGGTCGAGTAGCCAGATTTCGATTCGCCGTGCCAGCGTGGGGATGATGGAAGTCATTGCGAGATGGAGCCGGGGGTCG
>JANYJN010000645.1 GCA_025358475.1 Candidatus Solibacter sp. | reverse complement strand
CAGCTCGGCAGGGTAGTTCAGGGCCAGGATGGATTCCAGTTTGGCGGCCATCCAGCGTTCGCCGTTATAGACCGGCAGGATCACGGATACGGTGGCGGGCCATGCCGCTTTGCGCACCGGCCGCGTCCGCCATCGCGCCAGAAGGCCGAGCAGCAGGGGGTAGCCGAACAGGGTGTAGGCGCAGAAGGCGAGGCTGAACAGGAAGAGCGCGATCACTTCCCGCGCACCCGGAAACACCCCGACGCGATCCACCCGACGGCGGCTGGCACAAGCTTGGATCGTCTCATGGTCATCGCGGCAAGCATGACCTCCCGAACCATTATCGCCCCGATGGATGCGACTCCTCCCGCAAAGCTACTGGCGAGGCGGGTTGTGGTCAAGCCAGGCGGCAACCTGCTCTGGTTGGGCGATTTCCCCTTTCATAATGGCCAGCAGTAGGTCTTTCGTGACCACGGTTTGCATGGCGGCGTCATAGGCCATGCCCTGCTTCTGTCCCGCCATCTTCAGCAAAAAGGGGACTTCCGAAGCCTGCGTGTAGTTGGCAATTGGGCCGGGGAGCCGCAGCACGCGCGGCTCATTGCCCAGCCGAAGCGGGTGGTCAGATGTCATTAGAATCGTGCTGCTATCCCACAAGCCGGCGTTCTCCAACGTCAAGCGAATGTCCCGGACTGTTCGATCTACGAGTCTGAGATTGTCCACGTAAGTGTTGGCTTCATCGTTCGAGAAATCGTCCTTCGCCGCGTCATAGATAACGGGAAGATGCGGGACGTTCCAGTGTATAAAAACCAGGTTCAAACGTGAGTCGACAATCGAGCGGAGCGCCGCCTGATGGACCTGGCGATAAGTAACCGCATGCAGCGAAGGTTTCATCGGGGTTTCGCCAAGCGCCCGGGTGGCACCAAGCCGCTTCGCAAACGGAATGTCTCCAACCTGACGCTTTGCCGCCAGCGCCATGAAGCGCCCGACAGAGACTGGGTATCCCCACTCCTCGGGCAGAAACCCTACGGCGCAGTTCCACTCACAATAGGTAGCGCCAAACAACCGGCAATACGGCAAATAGAAACCCACAATCCCAACGTTGAACCCTGCGCTGCGAGCCGCCGAAAAAACCGACGGCTTAGCGGAGAGCAGCTCGGGCGGTTGTTTCGGATCGTTAATCATCAGCAGTTCGCCCGCTGAATTGACGTATTTATCGACAAACGTTTTCCCGACAAGGAGGGATGGGATTGAAATGGCGGTTTCGCGGCTGGGAGGAAAGGCTCGCTCGGCATGGAATGACTGGTTGCGAAAACGATCCAATTCCGGCAATTCGAGATTGGCAGGCCGGCGGCGGTAGGTCAGAGATTCGTCCCACTCATCGAAAAGGAACCACAGCACGTGCGGCGCGCCAGCCTTTTGAGGCAGAGCGGTTTCCAGGGGCCTGTCAGGTAAACGGCCCGTTGGCGGGCCGGTGTAGATGCTCCACGCGATACTCGCCACGACTAGCGGCAGTATGGGCCCAAAGATAACGAGAATCACGGAGGTCACCTTAGTGGAGACCCTCTCCCACTTCCACAGCAGCCACAATCCGGCAGCGACACCGAGAGCCAAAAGCAAGATTTTTACACGCACGTCTTGCACCGCGGGAAGCGACTCAAGGGAACTGACTTGGCTCGAGATGCGGAGGATGTTCAAGGGGAACAGCAGGGCGACGAAAGCGCTCCACTTCAGAATGCGCAACCAGATGCGATTTCCAGATTTCAGCACCAGTAAGATCGGTATCGAAAGCACCACAGCCAACAGGAGAACATCGAGGGTCAGTGCGGCCAACTGCTGCCAGACGACAAGGTACTTTCGGAAAACACCGGAATGGCGGGTAGGCAAATCCATCGATCCGTCCAGAAAACAGAGGTTGGCGAAGGAAAGGCACACGATGAACGTTTTCAGGATGACCCTTCCGGGGAGCGACCTGGGACAAGCTTCTATCTTTTTTTCCGCAGATATAACAACTGCGTAGGGCCTTTCAAACTTTTGGACCCGTATCAAATCAAACTGTCCCCGGGACGAAATGTCGAATGACTTCGGCGTGAGCAAGCAGTGGCAAGGTTTGCCCCGGCTGCGGTGACCAGCGGGCCGGCCGATCCGATCCGGTCGACGACGCGCGAAACCCCGCCCAGGTTGTGGAAGAGGCTACCAACGGGGTCGCGGGACGAGGCGGTGAAGAATTGTAGCGGGGGCACCAGCGGACTCAAACTCATGGAGGACCTGTTTGATTTTGAACTCCCGGTATTGGCAGGGAAATTGGCCATTCTATTTAAGAAAACAAATATGTTTAATTTTAATTATATGTGTCGCCGGCGGCCGGCGATGCAAAAAGTGGCGGCGGATTGTAACAATTGTTAGCGAAAAAGCCTTACCATTCGATATCCGTACCGGAACAACTTGCCATAATCGAGATGGATGGAGACTGGGGAATTTCGCAAAGAGGTGGATGGCGCCATCGCCAGAGGCGACGCATCCGGGGCCGCGAAGATGCTTGCGTCGGCCTGGGAATTGGACGCCGGATCGGCCCTGGCCGGGTTTGTGGCCTCGCGCTATGACCGCATCGCCGGGCACCTGGATCTGTTGAAGCAGCGCTGGGCCATCCTGCGGTCGTTTACGGTGGAACCGGTGGTGCCGCTCTTGAAGGCCGGAGCGTACGCCGCGGGCGTCGCGCTGGAAACGCACTTAGGCGAGTTCAACGCATACGCGCAAGAGATTTTGGACCCCGGGAGCGCGCTCTACCGCTTTCAGCCGGACGTCGCGGTGCTGGCCGTGCAGACGCGCGATGTGGCGCCTGGCCTGTGGCGGGGAGAGCCCGCCGCGGACGACGTGCTCAGCCGGTTTCGTGGCTGGATCGGGA
>JANYJN010000620.1 GCA_025358475.1 Candidatus Solibacter sp. | reverse complement strand
AACGGCAGGTAGATGCCGTTTTCGGCTATTGAGGTCTGTTTTGCTTGAACCTGGGGGCGGATTCGGGTGAGACTGGACTAAAATGGGCATCAATATAGGTCTGGACATCGGGGCGATCAGCCTTAAGTTGGCCGCATTGGGAAAACCGGCGGACCGGGCGACCCTGGAAGCGGTGTGCGCGGCGCATCCGGGGTTCCGCCTGACGACGCTGGACGAACGGCCGCTGCTGCTCTCGGACTACCGGCGAATCTCGGGGAGCCCGATCCAATCGACCTACGACCTGCTGAGAGAACTGTACGAAATCATCCCGGAGGACCGGGTGGAAGGCATACGGGTGACGGGCAGCGGGAGCCGGACCATCGCCAAGGTGCTGGGACTATTCTTCGAGAACGAATTCAAGGCGATCGCGCGCATGATCGGCACCTGGTACCCGCAGGTGCGCACGGTGTTCGAGCTGGGCGGGGAGAGTTCCAAGTACATCCGGCTGGAGGACGGCGGGATCCGGGACTACGACCGCTCCGGGGAGTGCGCGGCGGGGACTGGATCTTTTCTAGACCAGCAGGCGCTGCGCATGCAGTACTCGGTGGAAGAGGTGGGCGAGCTGGTATGCGGGGCGGGGTGCGCGGCGCGGATTGCGGGGCGGTGCAGCGTGTTCGCCAAGAGCGACATGATCCACGCGCAGCAGAAGGGCTATTCGCCGGCGGAGATTCTGCGGGGGCTGTGCGATGCGGTGGCGCGCAACTTCAAGAGTTCGGTGGTGAAGGGGCGGCCGGTGGGGGCGCCAGTGGCGCTGATCGGCGCGGTGGCGCAGAACGCGGGAGTGGTGCGGGCGCTGCGCGAGGCGTTCGGCCTGACGGGGGAACAGCTTTTCGTGCCTGAGGAGTACGCCTGGTGCGGGGCCATCGGCACGGCGATTCTGGAGGCGGAGGAGCCGCGCAAGCGCTCCATTCTGGACGTACACCGGCTACGGCAGCACGATATGGAAGAGAGCGTCCAGGACACGAAGCCGCTCTCCACGGAGAACGTGGTGCAGTTGCGCGACCGGGTGGGGGTCTACGTGCCGCCAGCGAACGACGAGCCCATAGCGGCGTACCTGGGCCTGGATATCGGGTCGGTCTCGACCAACGTGGTGGTGATTGACGAGCATGGCACGGTGGTGCACGATGTGTACCTGCGCACGGCGGGGCGGCCGATTGAGGCGGTGCAGCAGGGGCTGGCCGAGGTGGAGCGGATCTGGGGCAGCCGGCTGAAGATATGCGGCGTGGGGACGACGGGCAGCGGCAGGGAACTGATCGCGGAGTTCGTGGGCGCGGACGTGGTGAACGATGAAATCACGGCGCACAAAACGGGCGCCATCCACATCAGCAGCACGCTGGGCGGCGAGCCGGTGGATACGATTTTCGAGATTGGCGGGCAGGATTCGAAGTTCATTTCGATCGAGAACGGCGTGGTGGTGGATTTTGCCATGAACGAAGCGTGCGCGGCGGGCACGGGCTCTTTCCTGGAGGAGCAGGCGGAGAAACTGGGCATCAGCATCAAGGGGGAATTCGCGCAACTGGCGTTGAGCGCGCAAAACCCGACGCGTCTGGGCGAGCGCTGCACGGTATTCATGGAGCGCGACGTGACCGGGTGGATGCACAAGGGCGAGACGGTGCCGCACCTGGTGGCGGGGTTGGCGTACTCGATTGCGCTGAACTATTTGAACCGGGTGGTGCGCGGGCGCAAGATTGGCAAGGTAATTTATTTTCAGGGGGGGACGGCGTACAACGACGCGGTGACGGCGGCGTTCGCGAGCCTGCTGGGGAAGAAGATCACGGTGCCGCCGTACAACGGGGTGATGGGGGCGATCGGCATGGCGCTGATCGCGCGGCATTGGCACGTAGCGACGCGGGGGGCGAGCCGGTTCCGCGGCTACGATCTGCACAAGCTGGAACTGAGCACGCGCGATTTCGTGTGCAAGGCGTGCAGCAACTTGTGCGACATGAAGGAATTCGTGATCGAGGGGCAGAAGAGTTTCTGGGGCGACAAGTGCTCCGACAAATTCCGCAAGCCTTCGGCGACGGGCCGGAAGCCGGTGATCGACGACCTGTTCGCGTATCGCGAGGAGTTGCTGGAGGCGCTACCCACGGCGGCGGGCGGGAAGTTCAAGATCGGCCTACCGCGGGCCATGTCGATGCTGGACCGGCTGCCGTTCTGGAAACGCTATTTCGCGGAACTGGGGCTGGAGGCGGTGCTCTCGCCGGTGACCGACCCGCGGATTTCGGCGGGCGGGATCGAGCTATCGGTGGCCGAGCCCTGTTATCCGGTGCAGGTGGCGCATGGGCATGTGCAGGCGCTGACGAGTGCGGGTGTGGACTACATCTGGCTGCCGGTGATGGCGGATGCGGAGGCAGGCGACGATGGCTGCGCGTCGCACTATTGTCCGTGGAACCAGACGCTGCCGTGGGTGCTGAAATCGGCGCCGGGGCTGGAGGCGCATGCGGGGAAGTTCCTGACGCCGACGCTGCATTTCCGGCTGGGGCCGGAGCAGATCAAGAAAGCTCTGGCGGAAACGATGCGGCGGGTGGGGGTGACCCGGCGCGCGAGCGACCGCGCGGTGGACGCCGCCTATACGGAGCAGCGCAAATTCCAGGAACGCCAGATGGAGGCGGGGCGGAAGGCGTTGGCGGCGCTGGAGGCGAGCGGCGAACCGGGGATCGTGCTGGCGGGGCGCGCGTACACCATGTACGATCGCGGGGTAAATTGCGACATCCCGCGAAAACTGCGGCACCGCTATGGCGCCAACGTGATCCCGCTGGATTTCCTGGTAACGGGGAACGAGCCGCTCAGTGAAGTGCACGCCAACATGTTTTGGATTTCGGGGCGAAAGATTCTGGAGGCCGCGCGCATCGCGTCGGAGAAGCCCAACCTGCACATGATTTACCTGACCAACTTCAAGTGCGGGCCGGACAGCTACATCAAGCACTTCGCGAGGGAGGCGGCGGGAGCGCCGCTGTTGATATTACAGTTTGACGGACACGGCAACGATGCCGGCTACATGACGCGCTGCGAAGCGTATCTCGACAGCAAAGGAATTCTGCGATGCTACCAATCTACGACGGAGCCGCCGTCCGCGAAGCCCCTAGCGACACCCCAAGCAATACCCCAAACAGCCACTCAAGTAAGACCGGCGACCACCCACTAAAGGGAAAGCGCATCTACATTCCGCCGATGGCCTATGGCAGCGCGCGGGCCTTCGCCAGCGCCTTCCGCGCGATTGGGCTGGAGGCCGAGCCTACTCCGCCCTCCGACAACCGGACGCGGGAATTGGGGGCGCGTTACACGTCGGGCGACGAATGCTATCCGGCGAAAGTGACGGTGGGCGACTTCATGAAGGTGCTGGAGAACCCGGAGGTGGACAAGAAGCGGATTGCGCTATTCATGCCGACGGCGCAGGGCCCGTGCCGCTTCGGGCAATACGCACCGTACCTGCGGCAGATTCTGGACGCCAACGGGTATGGGGAAGTGGAGATTCTTTCCCCCACCAGCCAGAACGCGTACGATGGGCTGGGCACGTTGGCGGGCGCGTTCACACGCACGGGCTGGCGGGCGCTGCTGGCGGCGGATCTGTTGCAGAAGCTGCTACTGATGTGGCGTCCCTACGAAGAGAGCCGGGGCGACAGCGAGCAGACGTACGAGGATTCGCTGGCCGACCTGTGCGGCACGCTGGAGCGGACGCCCGCCGAGCCTGGGGTGCAGTTAGAGGCGCTGCGCGATTGCATGGTGCGGTGCCGCGACCGTTTCCGCAAGCTGGCAGCGCGGCGGGAAAAATCGCAGCCGCTGATCGGGATTGTGGGCGAGATTTTTTGCCGGCTGAATACGTTCAGCAACGACAACCTGGTGGCGGCGCTGGAACAATACGGCGCGGAGGCGTGGCTGAGCGATATCGTGGAGTGGATCTGGTACACCAATTCGGAGCACTTCCGGAAATTGAAACTGGAAGGCCGGCTGTGGACATTGGAGGCACTGGGCGCGTGGGTGCGGAAGCGGGTACAGAAGCACGACGAGCACGTGTTGCTGGAGCCGTTCCGAGACGATTTCGTAGGGCGCGAGGAGCCGGATATCTACGAAGTGCTGGAGTGCGCGCGTCCGTATCTGCCGCGCGAAGGCGCGTTCGGGGAGATGGTGCTGAATGTGGGCAAGGCGGTGTACCTGGCGAAGAAGGGGGCGGCGGGGATCATCGACATCAGTCCGTTCACATGCATGAACGGGATTGTGTGCGAGGCGATATATCCGCGGATCAGCAGGGATATGGGCGGGATGCCGATCCGCAATTTCTACTTCGATGGCACGCAGGCGGATTTGGATCGGGATCTCGGGGTGTACATGGAGTTGGCGCGGACGTACCAGAAGAAGGTGGCGTAGAAGGGCGCGACGGACCACTCCTCAGGGGTGGGCGCACGGTCCGCCGCTCGATAAAAATCATCCGGGATTTCTTTCCCATCACGAGTGGCCATCACTATCATGGCGCTTACAGCTTCTTAAAAAGCTTGTCGAAGGCGTTGCGGGCGTCGTCGGCGTTGCGCGATGTGGGCGGGCCGGAGTTAGCGGAGGATGTGGGCGGGGGCGGCGCCGGGCCGGCGGTGCCATCGCGGGCCACGGTTACGCGCGGGTTGAAGGAGGCGCATTGGTTGGCCTTATCCTTCACGGGGATGCGCACCGGGATGGGCTTCAAGCATTGAAAGCGGGTGGAGGGCTCGAAATGCGAGCACTGCTTACAGCAGTGAAGTTCGGCATTGCACTTCGGGCAGTTGCCGGTAAGGTCCGTTTCCGGGGGCAAGGTGGTGGCGCAATTGAAACACCGGGAAGCGGCGACATGCTGCACCAGCCTGGGGAGACGGGGGCCGGTCACATCCAAGGGAGGACGCGGGCCCTGCGGTTTGGACCGGTCGTCGCGAAAGCTCTTGCTATCGCCCGAGTCCATGTACCCATTTTGTCTATACTTACGATCACTATCCATGGGGAAAGTTACTCCGTACTGGGGGAAGAAACCTACTTACGCTCAGAATTCTTGGCGGCAGTCATCAAAATGCCGGTCGCTCCCACTAGGGCGCGAGACAGATCCCGCGACAACGGTTGGGGTTGTGGGATCGCCAGAGTGGCATGACGGGGGTTCCAGAGGTTCGGCAAACACCAGGACGGAACCCGCCTCCGCTTCACTATATATGTACCACGGAACAGACATCATTTGCACGCGGCGTTTGCAAGCGGCGTTGGCAAGTGCCTTAGCCGACGGTACTCCATTTCATTAAGGACGAGCAAGCGCGGGTGATGGGGTCGTCGTAGTGATCGGGGCTCACGCGCAAGGCGTAGCCGAGGCGGCCGGTGCGTTCCAGCATGATGTCCTTGGAGAACACCGCCACGGCGCCCTGCTGTTCCACGAAGGGCAGCACGATGACTTCGGTTTCTTCCAGGTGCCCGTTGAAATCGACGCGGCCGATGACCACCTCGGCGCGCACATCGTTGGGGGCTAGACCGGCGAGATCGACGGCGGCACGCACGGCGACAGCCTTGCCGCTAATCAGAGCACCACTGGGTCCGGGCCCGGCATCGACAAAGCGGACACGTTCCCAGACGTCGCGGATTCTTGCGTTCCACGCGGCTTTTTCGCGGCTCAGGGCATAGTCCGCCTGGCGCATACGGAGGTGAACGGTGTGGGCGGGCTCGTACAACTCGGTCATGTACTCATGGACCATGCGGCGGCAATCGAAGGCGGGGGTGATGTGGGTGAGCGACTGCTTGACGCGGCGCATCCACTCGCGCGGGGTCTGCTCGCGGCGTTCGTAGAACATGGGGACGATTTCGTTTTCGAGCAGCGAGTAGATGGCGCTGGCGTGGAGGGCGTCCTGATCGTCGGTATAGATCTCGCGTTCTCCGATGGCCCAGCCGCCGGAAGTTTCGTAGGCTTCGTCGAACCAGCCGTCGAGGATGCTGAGATTGAGCACGCCGTTGATGGCGGCTTTCATGCCGCTGGTACCGCAAGCCTCTTCGCCGCGGCGTGGATTGTTGAGCCAAACGTCGACGCCCTGCACGAGTTCGCGCCCGACCTTCATATCGTAGTCTTCGACGAAGACGAGGTGCTTCCAAAGTTCGGGATCGCGCGAGAGCTGCACCACCTCGCGGATGTAGGTTTTGCCCGGCTGATCTTTGGGATGGGCTTTGCCGGCGATGACGATTTGCACCGGCATATCGGTATTCAGCAGGATGCGCTTTAGACGCAGGACGTCGCGGAAGAGCAGGGTGGCGCGCTTATAGGTGGCAAAGCGGCGGGCGAAGCCGATGGTAAACGCGTTGGGATCCAGGACCTCGGCGCTGCGCCGCACTTCGAGCGAAGACGCCTGGCGGCGGATGGCCGACGAATGTTGGCGGGAGCGGACGAAGGAGACCAGACGCCGCTTGCGCCGGCGGTGCACTTCGAGCAATTCCTCATCGGGAATTTCCTGGATTTGTTGCCAGATCGCGGGATCGTTGAAGCGCTCGCGCCAGTCGGGATCGAGGTACTGATCGTAGAGCAGCGCCAGGTTGCCGTTCAGCCAACTGGGCAGGTGCACGCCATTGGTGATGGAGGTGATGGGCACCTCCCACAGCGGGAGATCGGGCCACATGTCGTGGAACATCTCCTGGGAAACCTCACGGTGAAGGCGGCTGACGGCGTTGCGGTAGGAGGAGGTGCTGAGCGCCAGTACGGCCATGGAGAAGCGCTCGTCGCGGTTGAAACAGTTGCGGCGTCCCAGTGCCATGAGCTGCTGGAAATCGACGCCGACTTCGGCGCAGTACTCGGAAAAGTAGTGGTACATCATGCCGGGATCAAACAAATCGATACCGGCCGGCACCGGGGTATGGGTGGTGAAAACGTTGCTGGCGCGGGCGGCTTCCAGGGCCTCCTCGAAATTGAGCTTCTGGTCGCGCATGTAGAGCCGGACCTGTTCCAGGGCGAGAAAGGCGGAGTGGCCTTCATTCATATGGAATACGGTGGGCTGGAGCGCCATCGCCTGCAGGGCGCGCATGCCGCCGATACCGAGGACGATTTCCTGGCGGATGCGGGTGTCGATGTCGCCGCCGTAGAGGGAATCGGTGATGTCGCGATCCTGGGGCAGGACATTATCTGGAATGTTGGTGTCCAGCAAGTAGAGGGTGATGCGCCCGACGCCGAGCTTCCAGATTTGAATGAACACGTTGCCGGTGGGCAGTTTGACGGAGACTTTGAGATCGTGACCGTCGGCGTCTTTCACGGTTTCGAGAGGCAGCGTGTAAAAATCGTTCACGGGATAGCGTTCCTGCTGCCATCCGTCGGGATTCAGGAATTGCCGGAAATAGCCCTGCTGGTAGAGCAACCCCAAGCCGATTAGGGGATAGTCCTGATCGCTCGAAGACTTCAAGTGGTCGCCGGAGAGGATGCCGAGGCCACCGGAATACACCGGCAGGCACTCGGTGAGGCCATACTCGGCGGAGAAGTAGGCGATCAGTTTGCCATCGGCGGGCGCGGGGCCCTTGCGCACCCGCGCATCGTACACGGCACAAGCCGAACGATAGAGCGCCAGGTAGCGTGCGTCGGTGGAGGCCTTCTGCAGCGTGGCCTGCGGGAGGCGGCCCAGCATCAGCACGGGATTGTAACCGCAGTCGCGCCACACCGCGGGGTCGAGGCGGCGGAACACGGCCCGGATGAGGGGCTCCCAACTCCAGAGAATGTTGTAGGCCAACTCGGTCAAACGAGACAACGACTCGGGCAGGCTGGGGCGGACGAGAAACTCGCGGAGTGGTTCAATATGAAAGGGCATAGCAGGGTAAAGTTTACCTTCCAAGATAGCAGATCGGCCTTTTTGGACTGGGGCTGCACGCTTTGGGCGCAAGTGCGTCAGTATATAATGTAGGTACGAATGCGTTTACTGGGACTGTTTATTCTGTTGGCTGGCACCGCCATGGCGGGTGAGTATGCGGTACTTGCCAATGGCGCCCGATTGCACGTCGACCGGCACGAGGCGGACGGG
This sequence comes from Candidatus Solibacter sp., assembly GCA_025358475.1. Taxonomy (GTDB): domain Bacteria; phylum Acidobacteriota; class Terriglobia; order Bryobacterales; family Bryobacteraceae; genus Solibacter. Next base: position 968 of record JANYJN010000620.1, on the reverse strand, counting down.
GCGAAAGTACGACTTTACTATAGTACAGGTTTTGTGGAACTGGAATCTGCTGTGGTAAGTAGCTACGAAGCCGAAGAGTACGTTGCGCAGGCACCCGCGGCGGTTGCGGCGGCGGCAGCGCCGGCGAGCGGCATGGCAACCGCGGAGCCGACCCCGCTGGAACTGGCGGACGCCGCCGCCGACCGCTACGGTTTGCCGCGGGCACTGGTGCGCAGTGTGATGGCGGCAGAGAGCGGCTTTGCGCCGTTAGCGATTTCGCCGAAGGGCGCAATCGGCCTTATGCAACTGATGCCGGGCACGGCTGAGGTGCTGGGCGCGGACCCCCACGATCCGGCTCAAAACGTGGATGCGGGGACGCGCTACCTGCGCGATCTACTGGAAAAGTATAACTACGGGCTGCGCCACGCCCTGGCGGCCTACAACGCCGGCCCGGGTGCGGTGGACAAATATAATGGAGTTCCGCCGTACCGCGAAACCATCAACTACATTTCCCGCATCGAGAAGAAACTCAGGGCTGCCGAAGCGATCAAACCGTAGGCGCGACGCTATCCACCGGGCGGTTACGTGCCCTTACCCAATGCCTCCCTCACGGTCGGGCCTCCGATCAGAAAATTGCGAGGTCACAGTTCTGCCGGGGCCGGTTCGGCGTCAAACACCACGGCCAGCGCATGAATGGTGGCGGCGATTCGCACGGCGGCCAGCACGGTTTCTTCGCTCACACCCTTGTCGCGGAGCACATTTTCGTGGGCCTCGACGCAGACTCCGCAGCCGTTGATGGCCGAAACGGCCAGGCACCACAACTCGAAATCGACGGGGTCGCTGCCGTGCTTGCCGATGACCTGCATGCGCAGGCGCGCCGGCATGGTGGCATACTTTTCGTTGCCGCTGAGATGGCGGAAGCGGTAGAAGATGTTGTTCATCCCCATGACGGCCGCGGCGGCCTTGGCCGCGAACATCGCCGGTTCGTT
>JANYJN010000080.1 GCA_025358475.1 Candidatus Solibacter sp. | reverse complement strand
AGCTGGAATTCTCAGGCTACGGAATTCACGCGGCGGGCTACGTCGGCGCGGAAGCGATCCACCAGGGAGAGGGCGTAATCCGCGACGGCGAGCGAGGGGTCTTCGATGAGCGGGGTCAGGTCCATGGCGAAGTTCAGCGCGCTTTCCTGGTCGGTGCCGTGGGAGGCGTGATAGGTGGCGTGCGCCAGGCGGCGGCCGGCGGTGGCCAAGTCGTAGCGCTTGCCGCCAGAGACTTGCGAATCGAAAACGCCCACGAGGGCGGCGGCGATGTTGGAACGCGCGCTCACCGGGAGCACCTGCTTGTCTTCGTCGAGCAGCCAGTCCAGGTCGCGCCAGACTTCGCAGCCGTACACCTTTCTGGGCTTGACTTGATCGCGCACGGCGCGCAGCGCGGCGATGGAGCGCATCATCGTGCCGACGTGGGTGTCGTGCTTGTCGGCGGGGTTGTGCAGGTAGACGTACTCCGGCTTCGCGGCCACCAGGATCTTGGCCAGGTCCTCAACCACCACGCGCTCCTTCGGGTTCCTGGCTTCGGCACTGGTGAAGGCAAGTTGGATCTGGCAGGCGTACTCGCCGACGTAGGCGGCCTTGCGCTGCTCCAGCACACGCACCTGTTGCATCTCCTGGTCGGAGAAGTCGCCGTAGATGCCGGTGCGCGGGCTGCCCGCGCCGTTGGTCACCACCACGCCGGTGAACCACTTATCCTTGCGGCCGAAGCATTCGGCAACGCCGTGGTAGGCCATGATCTCGATGTCGTCCTGGTGGGCGGAGATACACAGGTGGGTGGTGCGGGCGATGGCGGCTTCCGCTGGCGTACCGTCGGGAACGAAGAAGTCCGCGGTGGATTTGTGGAATTGCATTAGTGGGTCTCCTAAATGGGAATGGACGGAAGGCTGGCGGCGGCGATGGCCTGGCCGTGGCGCTTCTCCTTCTCGTCGGGGATGTGGTAACGGATGCGCTCGGCCACTTCGGGGAACTCGGCTTTGAGGACTTCGGTGGCGGTGGAGAGAATCAGATCGCCGCCGGCGCCGGTGAGCACGCGGCCGAGGACGAGGAGGTTGCGCACTTCGTAGAAATCGGCGTAGGTGGCGATGTTGTAGCCGAAGTAGACGCCGATGGTCTGGTAGATCTTGCGGGCGCGCAGGTCGCCCGCGGCCATGAGTTGCTGCACGTGCTCAAGCTTGACGGGGAGCGTCATCTCCTTGGGGAGATCGATGCCGGCGGGAGCCAGCAGGCGGCCGACGGCCTGTTGGGAAAAGTATTGCGCGCCGACGCCGGGATCGCCGGACCATTCGTCGATAGGGGCGTCTTCGCGGTAATCCACGGGGACGAAGGCGAGCTCGTTGAGCCAGGAGGTGATGTTGCCCTGCGGGGTGACGAAACCGGCGGCGAGAGAGCTGCCGAAGGCGACGCCGAGAACCGAGCTATCGTTGAGCGCCATGGAACCGGCCAGCGCGGTGACTTCGCCATCGTTGACCACGTCGAAGGGGATGCCGTTCCAGGCGGTTTGGAGGTCGAAAAAGAGACGGCGGATTCGCGTGTCGAATTTGTCCTGGGGGACGGCACGGTAGAGCGAGCCGACGCGCACTTCGTTGGCCACGTAGACGCCGGCGGCAGAACCGCCGATGGCATCGACGCGCGGCAGGTGGGCGGCGGCGCGCCGCAGGGAATCGAGCACGCCGTCGTAGTGATATTGCGGGTCACTCTGCACGGCGGGGTTCCAGGGCACCTCGTCGCTGAAGACGACTTTGCCTTCGATGACCGCGGCGCACTTGCGGTCGCTCGCGCCCAAGTCGAAACCGATGCGGCAGCCATCCAGGTGACGGCCAAGGGGAGCGGCGGATTCGCGTTCCGCGGGGCAGGCGTCATAAGGCACGCTTTGGATGGTCATGGGGCGGCCGTAGACGCGTTCGCCCATGAAGCGGTAATCGAAGGCGCGCGCGCCCTCGGCCGAGTAGAGGGCGCGGAGGTAATCGGCGATGCGCGGACAGCCCGCGATCGTGATGCGCCAGCCGCCTTTCTGCCAGAGCAGGTACTTCAAGAGGCGTTCGGTGTAGCGATGGTTGACGGCGATGTTGCCGCCCTCGTGCGGCAGGATGGCGGTGCGGAAGACGGAGACACCACCGTCGCTGCGCTCTAGCGCAATGGCCAGTGGATGGGCTCCGCCGATTTGCGCAACTGTGCGATAGGCGCGGTTCCAGAGCGAGGCCGGTAGGAACTCTAAGTCGAGGACCGGGCGAAACTTCGGGGAGACGGAGATGGCAGCGGGCATGGCTAGTGCGAAAGAGAAGTTTATCATCCGGCAAGGCATCCGGCGACCTGGTGGGGCAGGCGGCATTTTTGAAGCATGCGAAGCCTCCGGCTCCCGCAGGCGCCGGCTGAAAGCCGGCTGCAGCCAGAATTGGCTGCCCCACAGCCAAGTGCATACTCGTTATTCTGTTTGCCGCAGACCACTAGCCGGCATCTCGACGGCACTCCTATGCCAGCGGTCTAAGGCGTGGTACCGGCAGATTAAGCCGTGGAAAATTATTCTTGTAAACCGTACGGATGTGATATAGACTTGGCGGACCCTTGAGGAGGGCGACACGATGCTTCTATCCCGATTTTCTAAAGCCGCCGGAGCCGCCGCGGCATTTGCCGCGATCGTTCTGGCGGGAATGTTGATCAATCCCCCACGTGGACAAGCGCAGGGCGACGAGAACGACGGAGAATCCAAAGTTGAGCGGGGTCTCGCGATAGCCCCGGTCCCATTGAATCTAAAAGGAAGAAACCGGGAGTTGGTGGGATTAGGCAGCTACATTGTCAACGCGCAGGGCGACTGCAATGGCTGCCACACCATGGACCCCTCTACCGAATACACCGCTACCGGGAACCCATACCTTCTGGACATCCACCACGGCGGCCCCTTTAAGGGGAAGACGCAAGTCAATCCGAAGACCTACCTGGGCGGCGGCTCGGATTTCGGTGCGTTCCCAGGACCGGGTCCTTTCCCGCACATCGTCTCCCGCAACTTGACTCCGGACAAGACTGGACGGCCGGAAGGAGGCCGTACGTTTCAAGAGTTCCTTACGATCATGAAGACGGGCAAGGATTACGATCACCTGCATCCGACCTGCACAGGAGCCCCGAACGGTACATGCCTTCCGGCTCCGTTCAACGGTGAGCTTCTCCAAATAATGCCGTGGCCCACCTTTCAGAACATGTCTCGCGACGAAATCCGCGCTATCTACGAGTATCTAAGCGCTATTCCCTGCATCGACACGGTAGTCGCGGGCCAGCCGCAACTGCGCAACGTCTGCCAGTGAACGCCGGATAGCTTCAAACGCTACTCCCACGCGCACAGCGAATCGGTATACGCCGCCGACCCGTCGCGCAGCCAGGCGTCGAGTTGCGCCGGCTCCTTCAATTGTTGGCCGCGCCGGCGGGGCACCGCGATGAAGCGGCAGTGGAGTTCCGGCAGCGCGGTCATATCGCCCCATAGCTTCTCGAATTGCGCCACCGGGAAAACATCTTCCTGCCCTTTTCCCCAGCGCTTCTTCACGTCCTTGAGCGTGATGTAAGTCGGCATGCGCGCGGCCACGCGGCGCACCGCGTCGTTGACCTGGGCGATATCGGCCAGCGTCTCGCGCGACAGCCCGAAGACGGCGAGAAGGCGGTCGATATCCACCCAATAGGTGGCGCTGTTGTAGTAAGACAGGCGCGATTCCAACTCGTCGTCGGGCAGGGCCAACCCCTCCACCAGGCGCACGCGGCCATCCACGCGCGCGAGGCCGCCGCCGCGATCTTCCAGGTGGCGCGCGATCACTTCGGTGGTGAGCCCCGCGCCGCTAGAGATGTGCTGGCCCAGTAGCGCGGCGTCCACGTCCACCGCGGCGGTATCGATGTTGTGCACCAAGAGATAGTTCAGGCGCGGGCGCTCCGCCAGAAGGCGAAGCAGCGTGCCGTTGCGCAGCAGGTTGGGCACTTCATACCAGTGCCCCACCGGATGCAGGCACTGCATGGGCAGATTGCCGGTATAACCAGAGCCCTCGCCCGCCTGGGCGGCCCACTTGATGAGCGCGGCGTGCAGGCCGTCGCGGACCTTCTGCGCCTGTTCGTCCAGCATCTGTTGCGGCATTTCTTCCCAGGCGAAGCGCAGGTCGCGCTCCATCGGCACCATGCGCAAGCCGATGATGCGACCGGGCGAGAGCACCAGCGTACCGGGGTAGTGGTAGTTGCCCTCGCGGGCGAGTTGCTGCGCGATGGCGCCATGCGTCAGGTAGCTGGTGGTGACGATGTGCGGCAGCAGCGCGCCGCATTCGCGGCCCACCCGGAGGCTCTTGGCCAGATGCGTTTCGATGAAGTTGCGATGCCGCCCGCCCAGCTTGCAGAACGGGTTGAGCGCCTTGATGGCGCCCGCGCCCTTGGTCCAGCGGCTGCCCACGCCGCCGGCCAGAGAGACCACGGCGACCCGTCCTTCGGCCAGCGCCTGCATGCCGAGTGCGCGATGCCGCGGGTCCAGTTCGTCCGGCGCGGCATCTTCGATGCGGCTGGTGACCGGCAGGCGGTTCTGCGCCAGGCCGATGCGGCCGGAACGCAGATCGGTCTGGATCCGCTCGTGCTGCACTCTGTCGAAGCCGTGGGTTTCGAGCAATGCTTCCAGCGTCTGCGCCCTGCCGGTCTGCTGCTCCAGAGCGCGCGGCAGGATGTGGTCGAAGAGGTTGTGCACCATGCCGGAGAAGTCTTCCGCGGTGCGGCAGGCGGCGGTGAAGCGTTCCAGTTCCGCGCGCCGGCCGGCGGAGAGGTTGCGCGCTTCGGTGCGCAACAGCGGAGGCACGGCCAGCGTGTAGTAACCGGCGGGCATCAGGGCGCCCGCGCCGGTGAGTATCCCGGCTTCAGTGCCGCTCTCATTGATGGCGAAGTTGTAGACCACCGGTTCCATGGCGAACGGCACCGAGTGCTCCATGGCGCGTTTGGTTTCGCTCATGATGGTCTGCATGCGCTGCTGCGCTTCCCGCTTGCGCAGCGGGCTGAAGAGGAACCCCATGCCGCCGCCCGACATGCCGCCCAGCATCCAGAAGCCCCAGAAATCTTCGCCAAATTCGGCGCGTGCACGGCGGATCAGGGTGTCGGTATAGAGGTTGCCGGCCCAGGGAATGATGGTTTGTATGGGCCCGTCGAAGTTCTTCTGGGTACACGCTCCGACGGCGCCGATATCGCCCTGCTCCAGGTGCCTCACCACGTCTTCGAGAATGCCGATGGCCTGGTGGCGGCCGAGCCATTCGGTTTCCGAGCGCAGCAGGTATTTCTCGGTCACCATCTCCAGGATGGGCCCCACGTCCTGCGCCATGCCGCCGTGTACCAGCACCAGGCTCTGCTGCAGTTTCTCGCGCGTCGATTGGGCAACGCGGTCAAGGCCGAAGATCTCGTGGTTGGGCAGCAGGCGTCCGCGGCTGACGCCGAATTCCGGGTCGCCCTCGCCCGCCGTGACCCCGTGGATCAACTTGATGCCCGGCCAGACACCACCGGAATCCTGCCAGCCGCCGCCGCTGCCACCTAACCATTCGCCGAGGATGGCGCGCGCCGCCACCAGGCGCCGGTCGTGCTCCTCCAGCGAGCCGGTGAGCGCGTGAATCTGGTTGGTGGCGCGCATGCACACCGCGATCAGGCAGGCCAGCAGATTGGTGGAGACGGCGAG
>JANYJN010000077.1 GCA_025358475.1 Candidatus Solibacter sp. | reverse complement strand
CAGGTCCATGCGGATCAAATCCAGTTGCAGTCCCAGTGCGGTGAGATTCTGTCCCACCGAATCGTGCAAGAACCTGGCAACCATGGTGCGCTGGAACTCCTGCGCTTTCAGTGCGCCGAGCACGGTATGGCGCAACTCCTGCTCGGCCGTGGCCCACGGGGTGATTTCGCGCGCGTTGCCGCCGGCGAACCTGATCTCGCCCTCGATGCGGAGTGGGAATACGGTCACGTACCAAGTGCCCGTGGGCCGCCGCTCACGCAGCAGCAGCGTCTCACCGCTTAGCGCGCGCGCGAAACGCCCCCTCCAGGCGGTGGCCTCATCGGAGCCCAACACAGCGGCGGGAACCCGTCCCACAAGTTCCCCCGCGGAACGGTCGAACAGGGGCAGCGGGTCGCCATAGAAACACGCAAATGCACCGTCCGCCGAAACGATCCACTGGCAGTCCGGGCTCTGCTGAAGAAAGATCTCCGCCAGCGATCCGGCATCCGGCATGGGACGGCTAGCGCTTGCGCGCCAGGGCCTTCCGTGCGGCCGCGGCGATGTCGCGCGCCACCAGGCCGTATTTCTCGAGCATCTCGTCGGGACTCCCGCTCTCCGCATAGCGGTCGTGAATGCCGACGAACTCCATCACGCAGGGATTGGTTTCGGCAACCGCCTGGGCCACACGCACGCCCAAGCCGCCATCCACCAGGTGTTCTTCGGCCACCACGATGGCGCCGGTTTCCGCCGCCGCGCGGCTGATGGCGTCGCGATCCAGCGGCTTCACGGTGTGCATATCGATGACCCGCGCCGACACGCCTTCGGCTCCCAGCAGGTCCGCCGCCAGCAGTGCCTGCGCCACCAGCAGGCCGTTGGCGATCAGGGCGATGTCCGTACCCGCCGCCACCTGGATCGATTTACCGATTTCGAACTTTTGATCCGCCCCGTACACTACCGGCGCCTTGGGCCGGCCGCAGCGGATGAACACCGGCCCATCGTAGGCCGCCGCGGCGCGCACCAGCCCCTTGGTCGCGTTCTCATCGGCCGGCGCCAGCACCACAAACCCCGCCAGCGAACACGCCAGAGAAATCTCTTCGATGCTCATCTGCGACGGCCCGTCTTCGCCGATCGAGATGCCGCTGTGCGTCCCCACCACCTTCAGGTTCGAACGCCCGTAGGCCGCGCCGATGCGCATCTGCTCGAAGCCCTTATTGACCGCGAATACGCTGAAGCTGGCGACAAATGGAATTTTTCCCACCATGGCCAAGCCGGCGCCGACGCCTACCATGTTCGCCTCGGCGATGCCGCAGGAGAAGAACCGGTCGGGAAATTCCTTGGCAAAATACGTGGTCATGGTGGATTTCGAAAGATCGGCGTCCACTACCACGACGTCCCTGTTCTCTCGCCCCAGTTCCACCAGCGTGCGTCCGAAGGCCTCGCGCGTGGCAGCGCCGAGCTTGATTTCAAATTTGGGCTTTGCCGTGTTGATTTGGGCGGGCATGGTTAGTTCAGCTCCTGTAGGGCCAGCTTCAATTCATCTTGCGTCGGCGCCACGCCGTGGAACTTAGGGTTGTTCTCCATGAACGATACGCCCTTCCCCTTGATGGTGTGCGCCACGATGCAGGTGGGCTTGCCCTTGGTGCCCGCGGCCTCGGCGAGCGCGGCCTCGATGGCGGCGAAATCGTGGCCGTCGATCTCCACCGTGTGCCAGCCGAAAGACCGCCATTTGTCCACCACTGGCGCGATCTCCATGATGTCGCTGACGAAGCCATCGAGTTGGATCCGGTTGTAATCCACGATGGCCACCAGGTTATCCGCCTTGTGGAACGCAGCCGCCATGGCCGATTCCCACACTTGGCCTTCCTGGATCTCGCCATCGCCCAGCATGACGAAGAATCGCGAGGGGCGCGCGTCCAGCCGCGACCCCAGCGCCATTCCCAAGCCAAGCGACAGCCCCTGCCCAAGCGAGCCCGTGGAGGCTTCCAGGCTGGGGATGAAGCGCCTATCCGGATGACCCTGGAACACGCTGCCGAATTGCCGCAGTGTATTCAGTTTGCCCTTGGGCGCATCGGCGTAGCCGCGCTCCGCCATCACGCTGTAGAGCACCGGCGCAGCGTGCCCCTTGGACAATATGAAGCGATCGCGGTCCGCCCATTTCGGGTTCGCCGGATCGATTCGCATGTGATTGAAATAAAGCTCGACCACAATTTCAACCGCCGATAGCGATCCACCGGGATGCCCCGATTTGGCGGCAGTGATCATTTCAACGATGTCGCGCCGTACACGCTTGGCAATGGTTTGCAGCTCGTCAATGGATTTGGCCATGTGAAAGTACGATTCTAGCATCCAGAGGGCTCTTCAGTCCCGGTGGCGTAAGTTGCTCATGAGGCCTGCGGCATCTCAACGAATCGCTCCCACGGTCGCGGCTCTGCTTGACTCAACGCAGCTCCCATCCGAGCCGCGACCGTTAGGAAGCGCTCTTCTGGTGCGACTATCTATTTTCGGGGGTGCTCATGACGTCCCGGGGGTCTGAGGCGAACTATGAAAATGCTGTAGCCGGTCAGGAAATCGCGTCCTCACGGTCGCGGCTCCGATTGACTCGACGCAGCTCCCATCCGAGGCCGCGACCGTCCATTTTCGGGGGTGCTCATGACGTCCCGGGGGTCTGAGGCGAACTATGAAATGGTGCAGCCGGTCAGGAAATCGCTTCCTCACGGTAGCGGCTCTGCTTGGGCCCCAGACGGCTCAAAGATTTGCCGCGACCCATAACACCGTTGGGTTCGCCGCCACGCCTCCTACGGTCACTTCGAGCGCCTGCTCGCCCCCCGGGATTTCGGGGACCAGCAGATTCACTTGCAGCAGCCCAACAAATCCGGGCGCCAGGCCCGCGAAAGCCACCACCGCCGCTTTGCCTCCCAGCTTTGCCAGCACCGCCGCCAGCGGCAGGGAAAGCGGGTTCGACGGCGATTCCGCACCGCTCGCCACCGGACGATCCACCGGGCCTTGTCCCGTCAGGTACAACACCACATACTCACCCGGGTGAACAGGGTTCTGCGACGCATTCAGAGTGCCGCCCGAATAGTTCACCGCCAGCGCGTGCCTGCCGCCGGGTTGCGCGACAATCCCCGGGGCAGCCGCTCTCACGTCCACCTTCACTGGCACGCTTTTCAGCGCACCGTTCTGCACCGTCAGTACCGCCGTTCCAAGCGGGGTCTCAAACGGCACCTGCGCATTGATCTGCGTGGCACTGACAAAGAGCAGCGGCGCCGGTTTCCCGTTGATGCTGACCGATGTGCCGTTCAGCGAGCCCGGCAACGGTGTGGCTGTGGCGCGCCCCTCGGCGGCCGCGAGGTTCGTCCCATAGATCGAGATCAACGCCCCCGGCGCCACGGAAGGTAGCGAACTGAACGCGTTCACCACGCCGCCGGAAGTGACGGCGGGCGCCGGACTCGCGGGCGGCGGTGCGGTGGTGACGACGAAGTTGACCGCTTGCGAGACCAGTCCGCCGGGGTTGGACACCGTAATGCTCGCGTTGCCGGCCGCGGCCACCAGAATTGCCGGCACTACCGCGGTTACTTGCGCCGTGCTTACGAATGTAGTGACCAGCCCGGCACGGTTCCACAGCACCGTGGAACCTGGTGTGAAGTACGCCCCGTTCACCGCCAAAGTAAATGCCGCCGCGCCTTCACTCACAGACGCCGGACTGAGGCCGCTGGCAGCGGGCGTCGAGGGAATCACCGTGAACGTCATGGGACTCGCGACCAGTCCGCTCGGGTTGGTCAGGGTAATAGGCACCACGCCGGCGTTCACCAGCAGGCTGGCCGGCACCGTCGCGCTCACGTGCCCGGCGTCGGTAAACGTGGTTTCCACGGCGATGCCATTCCAACGCGCGACGCAGTTGACAGCGAAGTTGCTTCCCGTGATGACCATCGCCACCGCCATGCCGCCCGCCGCCGCGGAAGCGGGGGTGAGCCGGAGGATGGTGGGGCGTGGCGGATCGATCGCCAGGGTGACACTGTTGGACACGGCGCCGCCCGGATTCAAGACGGTCACGCCGGCGCTGATTCCGGCCCGCACGCTCACCAGGTCCGCCGTGACGAATGCCGTCACCTGCGCGCCGCTGGTATAGCTGGTCGCGAGGCCCGATCCGTTCCACAACACCATGGAGCCAGCCACGAAGCCGGTCCCGTATACCGTCAAGGGGAATGCGGCCGACCCAGATGGGACCGAACCAGGGCTCAGGCCGGTGAGAAAGGCACCGGACGGATTGATGGTGAAGGTGGCGGCGTTAGATGCGCCTCCGTACTGGTTGACCAGTTGGATGCCGGCGGCGCCGGCCGTCGCAATCAGGTACCCAGGCACGGATGCCGTCACTATCGTGTCAGCCGGGTGCGCGGTGGTAAGTGGCGAACCGTTCCACTGCACCACGCATCCCGCGGAACAGTTGGCGCCGGTAACCGTCAGCGTGAAGGCCGCCGAACCGGCCGTCGCCGAGGTGGGAGCAATCGTGTTAATCGCCGGAGCCGCAATCACGGAAAAGGGTTGCGGCAGCGAACGCCCCGCGCCCGTGGCATCGCTCACTTGCACCGTCGCGGCGCCGGGTGTGCGTAGCGCGGCGGCGGGAATCACCGCCGTGAGCGTAGTGGAACTGACGGACGTGGTGGAGAGGGCTGCCGCGTTGAAGGTGAGCACATCGTGGCGCGTGAATCCTACGCCGGTAGCGGTGATGCCGACCGCCGGACCGCCACCGGCCGCCCAGGCCGGGCTGACCGTGAAAAGCACCGGCGCCACCGTGAACTGCGCCGCATTCGAAGTGGCAATTCCCTCATCGGTGACGGTGATAGCAAATGTCCCCGAGAGCGCGCGGCGTTCGGGCGTAATATCCGCCTGAAGTTGGCTGGAACTTACATAGGTGGTGCCAAGCGGGGTGCCTGCCCAATTCACCACGGAGTGTGGAACAAAGCCCGATCCGGTCACTGTCAGCCGGAAGTAATCTCCGCCCGCGTCCACCGGGTTGGGGGAGAGCGACGCGATGGCAGGCACGGCCAGGACGTCGAAGGTCACGGAAAGAGTGGAGGTGACCTCGTAGAGGGGGTCGGCGATCCGAATGCTGGCGGATTGGGCTGTGCTCAGCAATACCGCGGGAATCACGGCGGTACACGTTTTGGAATCCACATAGTTGGCGATGATGACGGTCTGCTTGCCGGAGGCGTTCCACAGAAGGACGTCGCCGGCCGTAAGACCGATCCCGGTGACCGTGACGTTGGCCGCCGCACCACCTGCCAGCGCGGCGCTCGGGCTGACGGTTCCGATGACCGGCGAAATGTGGATCTGCCACCCGTTGGAGACGATGCCGTCGGGATTGGCCACCGTGACGCTCGGACGGCCGGAAAGTGCCCTCAACGCGGGTGTGATTTCGCCGAGGAGTTGGGTGGAACTGACGAATATCGTGCTCAGCGCGGTCTCCGACAGTCTGGCGACGGCGCCATAGACGAAGCCGGTCCCGGTGACGGTCACCAGGAAAGCCTGCCCGCCGGCGTCAATCGGGTCTGGCGACGCGCCTGTGATGACGGGCGAGGTTGCCGCCGATGCTCCGGCGATGAGAATACAAGACAGCCCAAAAATGCGCGGACTCATTCGGTGCCTGAAAAACCGTAGTGGGCCTGGCGCCTCGGAATTCTCAAGAATTTCCGCCGAACATCTGATATATTGCCAGACATGAGCCGCACCCTGTTCGCACGCCTTGGCGCCGCCGCCCTGTTCTTCACGGGCTGCTGGATCGCCTACACCCAAACCCAAGCGCAGCCTCCGAAACTCACTATCAGCAAGGTCAAGGACGATTTGTACATGATCGAGGGCGATGGCGGCAACGTCGCCGTATATGTCACCAGCGAGGGCGTCATCCTGGTGGACGACAAATTCGAGCAGGACCACGACGCCATCGTGGCGCAGGTCAAAAGCGTGACCGGCCAGCCCGTGAAGTACATCCTCAGCACGCACTATCATGCCGATCACAGCGGCGGCAATGCCAAATTCCTACCCACCGCCGAAATCATTTCGACCGCCAATGCCCGCACCAACATCGTCAATCACACGCAGCCCAACGTTCCGTCCGATATAGCGGCGGCGCGGGTGACGTTCACCGAGGAAAGCGCGGTGTTCCTGGGCGGCAAGGAAGTCCGGGCGCGGTATTTCGGCCGCGGTCACACCAACGGCGACGCCATTGTCTATTTCCCCGCGCTCCGCACCATTCACACCGGCGATCTGATGGCGGGCACGACGCCGCTGATCGACTACCGCGGCGGCGGCAGCGTGGTGGAGTGGGTCAAGACTCTCGACGCCGCCATGAAGCTGGATTTCGACACCGTGATCCCCGGCCATGGCGCGGTGACCACCAAGGCCGGGCTGCTCACCTACCGCGACAACGTCGAGAAACTACGCGCCCGCGCGGCGGGGCTGATCCGCCAAGGCAAGAGCCAGGACGACGTCGGCAAGGTGATGGCCGCCGAGTTCGGTTGGGGTCCGAAAAGCATGCAGGTGCAATGGAGCCTGCCGGGATTGATGGCGGAGCTTAAGTAGACCGCGCCCTGAACTGAGAAGCCGTGAAATAATTGCTGGGATTGCTGGGTTGACAGACGAAAGCGTCTGTCCCACGTTGGTATGCTGGCCAATTTTGCCGCCGCCCTACCTGTTCACCGCCACCGTCTGATCGCCGTCGAAGTAGGCCAGGTAGGTGCTGCCCTTCGGCGCCAAAGACTCTTTCCCGCGACGCCCCGGCGGCTCGATATTTTTTTTCGTTCTTATCCGGCCCGCGTCCCGGCGCAGCCCTCACCTTGAGCTTGGACCCATCCACCGCGTCCACTGCAATCAGCCGGAACATCGGCTTGCCCGCGCGCCCTGGGCTTTATAAATATCGCCCATCCCACCGCCGCGCAGCTTCTCGATAACCTCATAGTGCGAAATCTTCCGGCCGATCACCAGACCAGTTTGTCACAGATGAAGGGGACAAAAGACCGGGTCGAAACCCCACCAAGCCACGCGGGGTGGTTCTTTGATCCTGTCGTCTCAGCCCCGCCCGGACCTCTCCGTGTATGATGAGTAAATGACTACCGCCCCGCCACCCGTTTTGGACGCTTCCGCGCAAGCTGTGATGGACCTGGAGCGGGAATACCTGCTGCAAAACTATGCGCGTTCTCCGCTCGTAATGGCCCGCGGAAAAGGCTGCCATCTGTATGACCTGGCGGGCAAACGGTACCTGGACTTCCTCTCCGGCATCGGCGTCAACGCGCTGGGCCACACCCACCCGCGCATCGTTAAGGTCATCCGCCAACAGGCCGCACTCCTAATCCATTGCTCGAATCTTTACTATCACCAGTATCAGGGCCCGCTGGCCAAGCGGCTGTCGGAGATGAGCGGATTGCAGCGCTCCTTCTTCTGCAACTCCGGGACCGAAGCGATGGAGGGCGGCCTCAAAATGGTGCACTCGCATGGCCGCGCCATTGATCCCGAAAAATACCAGGTAATCGCGCTCGAAAATGGGTTCCATGGGCGCACCTTCGGCGCGCTCTCCATCACCGGACAGCCCAAATACCGCCAGGACTTTGAACCGATGGTCCCGGGCGCCCGCTTCGTGCCGGCCAACGACATAGCGGCACTAGAAGCCGCTTTCAGCCATCGCACCGCCGGCATCGTGCTCGAAATGATCCAGGGCGAGGGCGGCATCTATCCCCTGACGTCTGCCTTCGTTGCCAAGGCGCGTGAACTTTCCGACCGCTACAACGCCCTGTTGATCGCCGACGAAACCCAGTGCGGCGTGGGGCGCCCCGGCACCTATTTCGCCTACCAGCGCTCCAACCCCGTCATCCTGCCCGACGTCATGGTCACGGCCAAGCCGCTGGCCTGCGGCATCCCGCTGGGCGTCATCATGGCCAATCAGAAGGCAGCGGCCACCATCAAGCCGGGTATGCACGGCACCACCTTCGGGGGTGGCGCGCTGGCTTGCCGCGTGGCGCTGGAATTCTGCGACATTCTGGACGAACTGATGCCCTCCATCCAGCGCGTCGGCGCCTACTTTCACGTGGAACTCAACGATCTCGCCCGCAAGCACGCATGTATCAAGGAGGTCCGCGGTGTTGGCTTGATGCTCGGCGTGGAACTGCACGTTCCCGGCAAGCAGGTGGTCCTCGACGCCATGGCGGAGGGGCTGCTGATCAACTGCACGCACGACACGGTGCTGCGCTTCCTGCCGCCGTACATCATCACCGAAAAAGAGGTCGATCAGGCGGTGAAGATTGTGAGCAGGATTCTGGCGAAGGTGTAATGATGCGCCGGGCGAGCGCGCTGCCGGCCATTCGGTTGCGCCCCCGCTCCCATCAATGCGTCATCGAATAGACGATGTAGTTCACGCCCAAGCGGATGGCAAGATCGGCGAATCGCGCCGGGTAGCGTGGATCGTCGGCATATTCCCACGCGTCCCCCACATCGGAGTTATAGGAGATGGCCACCATCACGCGGCCTTGCGCGTCGAAAATCCCGCGCCAGTGGGCGCCGCGGCCGTCGGCGCCGCCCTTGTACCCGTTGTACAGGTGCGCCTGTCCTGGAATCTGGTAGCGATCGTTGAGGTCGTACACGGTGTGAAAGATGGCGTCGGCGTCTTCGATGTCGCGGATCGGGTATTCGGGAAAGGCCTTCTTCATGCGGCTCTCGAATTCGTACCACTCCGCCTG
>JANYJN010000574.1 GCA_025358475.1 Candidatus Solibacter sp. | reverse complement strand
TCCGCCCAGCCGCTCCGTATCCGGAAATACATCCCACAATATTTCACCGATGCTGACGATGGTCATCTGATTCTCAACAAGTCAGCCTATCATTCGTTTAGGCGCCACGCCACGCCGCCATCCCCCATCTATCGTAACTATCAAAACTCTCGATTTGCCCTGCCGGCACCGCTCTCTTATCCTGACATGGTAGGTAGTTTAGTTTTGTCCACGCCGACAGCCTCCAATCCCAAGAACAAATTAACGGAGGAATACTGTGAGCATCAGGTGGCTATGGCGTCTAGCCGCATTCGTGACAATCGTGTTTCTGGGCATCCCCAGCCGGTCGCAATCTACCGAACTTCCTACTAGTTCGGTTGGGCGAAAGCGCCTCCGCCTTCCGTCATGCCGTCGCGCGGCGGAGGCGGTCCAGGATGCCGGCCCATTCCGGGGTGTCAGGCGGGGATTCGATGGCGATCCAATCGAGGGACAGGGCGTCCAGACGATGCAGGGTTTCGTACAGGACGGCCGCGTAGAGCTGCGGTTCGGCGGGCATTTCCCGGCCCATCCGCAGCACGATGCCTTCGCCTTCGCGTTGGTCCGTGTCCAGATAGAGCGGCGTCGCCGGGCGATAGTGGCGCGCCTGCATACCGGGCGCGGCGTGGGCACCTTCCGCCGGAGCGGCGCCGTGTAGTATGGGCCCGATTAACCTTTCCAGCTCGGCGATGGAGATCACGCCGGGACGGAGCAGCGTGGGCGCGTCCACCAGCGAGAGCACGGCGGATTCGATGCCCACGCGCGCCGGGCCGCCATCCAGCGTGTAGTCGGCCAGCGCTTCGGGAATGTGGGCGGCGGCCGTGGGGGAAAGTTCGGTAAAGCGGTTGGCGCTGGGCGCCGCGATGGGGGTTCCAGCGGCGCGGATCAACTCCAGCGCCAAGGGGTGCGCCGGCATGCGCAGGCCGACGGTGGGCAATCCGGCGGTCACGATGTCGGGGACTATCGGACGCTTGGGAACTACCAGACTCAGCGGACCAGGCCAGTAGCGGCGGGCGAGCAGATCGGCGGCATCGGACCACTGTGACGCCAGGGTGCGCGCCATCTCGATGGAATCCACGTGGACGATCAACGGGCTGGTGCGCGGGCGGCCCTTGGCGGCGAAGATGCGCGCCACGGCTTCGGGGTCCAGCGCGTTGGCGCCCAGGCCGTACACGGTCTCGGTAGGGAACGCCACCAACCGCCCGGCGCGGATCAGTTCGGCGGCGCGGGCGAGGTCCGCGCCTTGGTGCGGTTCGGCCCTCACTCCGGCGTCTCGTCTTTATCGTCGCCGGCAGTTTTGCCGGTCTTGCGCCACACGAGATAAGCGTGGATGAGCGCGTCGAGATCGCCATCCAGGACGCGGTCTACGTCGCCGATGGAGAGGCGGCTGCGCAGATCCTTCGCCATCCGGTAGGGTGCCAGGACGTAGTTGCGGACCTGGCTGCCGAAGTTGATCTCGAGCTTGGTATCCTCCGTCGCACGGGCCTCCACGCGCTTCTTTGCCAGTTCGAACTCGTAGAGCCGGGCGCGCAGTTGCTTCATCGCCGTAGCCCGATTCTTATGCTGCGACCGTTCGTTCTGGCACTGCACCACGATGCCGCTCGGGAAGTGCGTCATGCGCACCGCGGAATCGGTCATATTGACGTGCTGGCCGCCCGCGCCACCGGCCCGGAAGGTATCGATGCGCAGGTCCTTGTCCTGAATATCGATTTTGATTTCGTCGTCCACTTGCGGAAAGACGAACACGCTGGCGAAGGAGGTGTGGCGGCGCGCGTTGGCGTCAAAGGGCGAGATGCGCACCAGGCGGTGGACGCCGATTTCCGATTGCAGCAGGCCGTACGCGTTCTCGCCGTTGACTTCAAAGGTGGCGCTCTTAATACCCGCACCTTCGCCTTCCAGACGGTCGGTCATGACGGTCGGGAAGCCCTGGCGCTCCGCCCACCGCAGGTACATGCGCAGCAGCATCTCGGCCCAATCCTGGCTCTCCGTGCCGCCGGCGCCGGGGTGGATGGTCATAATGGCGGAGCGCGCGTCGTTTTCCCCGGAGAGCAGCATGGCGGTTTCCAGGCGCTCCAGGTACTCGGCGAGTGGCTTGAGGTCGCGCTCGATATCGCCCCCGACGGGTTCGCCTTCCCGTGCCAGTTCGAAGAGGGTGTTCAGATCGTCTGTCATGCCGTGGATGCGGCTATCGTTGGCGATGGCCTCTTCCAGGCGTTTGCGCGCCTGCATGACCTTCTGGCTCTTTTCGGGCTGATTCCAGAAGTCGGGCGCGGCCACCTGCTCTTCGGTCTCGGCTAATTTCTTCTTCTGTGTGGCGGCGTCAAAGATACCTCCGCACGGCCAGGGCCTGGTCGCGAAGCGGTTGGTATTGGCGGTCTAATTCGTCTAATGTCATGGGCGGTTCATTCCAATTCTAACAAATACGCTTTTTTGCCGACGTTGTGGGCGGGGGTCCGGCCCATTTCGATGGAGACGCCCTCGGCTTCGTGGACGTGGCCGCAGAAGAAATGGGCGGGTTCGCAGCGCTGGATGAAATCGCGCACGGCGGTGGATCCGGCGTGCAGGCCGGGACGCACTTGATCGAGCGCGGTGCCGTAAGGCGGGGCGTGGCAGACCAGGACAAGCGGTTGGACCTTGGCGAGCGGGGCGAGGTACGATGCGATTTGCGCCTCGGTGTATTCGCCGGGTGTATCGAACGGGGTAGGGTTAGAGTAGCCGAGCCCGGCGATGTGCCAGGCGCCTACGGTGAACTGGCGCTGGTGAAAATTGTTCAGTCCGTATTGATCGCATAACGCGGCGATTTGGGACGCGGTTTCGTGATTGCCGGGGAGTACCCAGACCTTGTCGCCGCGCGTCTTTAAGATTTGGCCGCAGCGATCCAGGCCCCTGCCCCAGGTGACCTGGTCGCCCGCGGAGATGTAGAAATCGGCCTCCACGGCGAGGATGCGTTCCAGCGTCTCCCAATCATTGTGGATGTCGGAGAATATGAGTAGTCTCGAAGTTGGCATAGCGCATGAGCGAATACGATAACGAACTATCGAAGATTGTAGCCGAACTGAACCGGGCCGCGCCCAGCCAGAAGTACGCGGCTGGGCGCACCGCGCAATCCACCGCGTCGCTAGAGCAGTTGCTGCAAGCGGCGGCGGGGCGCGGCGCCTCCGACGTGCTGCTGATTGCGGGGGCGCCGGCGATGTTGCGTGTCACCGGCAATCTGACGCCGCTCTCCAGCGCCGTGCTGGAGGCGGACGATGTGCGCAGCCTGGTGCTGCCGCTGCTGGAACCGGCGCAGTTAGATGAGTTGCAGAAGCGTAAGTCGGTGGATTTGAGCTTCGCGCGGGAGAACCTGGGGCGCTTCCGGGTGAACATACATCACCAGCGCGGCACGCTGGCGGCTAGCATACGGCTGTTGCCTGCGCGGATTCCGACGCTGGAATCGCTGCATCTGCCGTTGTCGCTGGCGAAACTGGCGGAGCGGCGGCAGGGTTTGGTGCTGGTGACGGGACCGACGGGCTGCCGCAAGAGTTCCACGCTGGCGGCGCTAATCGATATCGTGAACACCAAGCGGGCGGCGCACGTGGTTACCATCGAGGATCCGGTGGAATACCAGCACGCCAATCGCAGCGCCATCGTCGAGCAGATCGAAGTGGGGCGCGACACGCCCGATTTCGCCATGACGCTGCGCAGCATCATGCGGCAGACGCCGGACGTGATCCTGGTGGGGGAGATGCGCGACGCGGAAACTATCGCCACCGCGCTGACGGCGGCGGAGACGGGCCACCTGGTGTTCTCGACGCTGCACACCAATGACGCCATTCAAGCCATGTCGCGGATTCTGGATTCGTTCCCGGCGGGCAATCAGCCGCAGATCCGGCAACAACTGTCGCTCGCCATGGCGGCGGTGGTAGCACAGCAACTGGTGCCGGGCGTGGATGGGGTGAACCGCTGGCCGGCGGTGGAGATCATGATCTCTACCGACGCCGTGCGCTCCCTGATTCGCAGGGGCGACGACCATCAGTTGCGGTCGCAGATTTCGGTGGGGCGCGCCGACGGCATGACGACCATGGAACAATCGCTGGCCGATCTGGTGAGGGCCGGGCGGATTACCCGCGAGACCGCCTTCGCGCACGGCATTCGCACCGACGATTTGCAGAGCTATCTGGGGTAGAGCACGCACGAGGACGTGGCGCAGGCACCCCTGCGCAGCAGGCAGCAGTGCCCAATGCCACTTACTCAAGCCCAAGAGATGGAACCCTGCCGCATTGGTGGGGCGGACCCCCTGGTCCGCCCAGGGGTCCGCCCACGGGCATCCAAACCAAGCGGCATTGGCAGGAGTGCCTACGCCGCGCTTCCGCTACTTCCTGGCGCTCAGGGCCGCCACCACACGGTCTGTGACTGCCTCCACAATCGCATCGATTTCCGCGCTATTCAGCGAGGGCGAAGTTCCGCAGGCTCTCGGCTGCATGGCAATGGAACCGGGTATCTCCGGCAGATCGCAGAGTTCGCATTCTTTTAACTCGTGCCTGGGGTCGGGCAGACCCAACCGCTTCTTGATGGCCAGCAGATCGGCGGCCTTATCGGACGTGATGTGGGAAAGCGGCGCGCCTAATTGCGCCGCCAGCATCAGAGTCCAACAGTAAGTGTCCACCACCTCCGCGTACCATTCCGCGTGGGTCACGGTGTCGGCCCAACAGACGATACCGTGATTCGCCAGCAGGACGGTGTTGTGATTTTTGACGAACGGAATCACCGTGCGGGCGAATTCCGGCGTGCCCGGAGTCTCATAGGGAGAAAGCGCCACTTTACCGATGAAGACCTCGTATTCGGGAATCACGCAGGTCGGCGGCACGCGTCCCGTGATGGCATACGCGGTGGCGTGCGCCGGATGGCAATGCACCACGCCCTTGGCCTCCGGAACTTCCTTGTAGATCTCCAGGTGCATGAGGATCTCGCTGGTGCGCGGACGCCCGCCGGCGAGTTGCTTGCCCTCGAGATCGACCATGCAGAGATCTTGCGGCCGAAGGTCGGCCTTGCTCATCAGCGTGGGCGTGCAGATCACGGCGTTGGGGCCGATGCGGTAAGAGATGTTGCCGCCGTTGCCATCGACGTACTGCCGCTGCCAGAGTTTCCGGCCGACGTTGCAGATTTCTTCCTTCACCGCTGCGGCTTCGGGCGAGGTGAACAGGTCATGGATAACGCCGGCGGCAGCGCCTGTGCCGGTGGCGGCCGCGGTCTGGTCCGCGGCCGGAGCTTTCAAGCCGCGGCGAATCGAAATACGGTGTTGCTCGGTGAACTCCAGCGCCGAAGGCGTCACCAGGGCATTCTCGCTGAGCAGCAATTCTGTGGTGTCGGCCTGCGCCGCACTGGCGAGGTCACCCAGCGTGATGACTTTCTCTTTGGTAAGGTCGATCGACTTCATTTCTATGGTCCTAAGTTAGAGAATCCGAAAAGCCCCGCCGCCAAGCACGATGCGGCGCTGCCGCGTAAAGGTCATGGGCGTCGTCACCCCCTCGCCGGTGGGCGTCGCGATGCTGTGGCTAAGATAACTGGGCAGGTTCAGCGAGGCAAAGCAGGGCGCGTTCAGTACGAACAGGGTGGCATTCATGGCGCGCGCCATTTTTGTCGCGTTGTCCAGGCTGCGCGAATGAATCATGGCGGTGTGCCGGTGCCCGTGCTCGGCGCGCACGGAGGCCTGTATGGCCGCGTCCACGTTGCCCACGCGCACCACCGGGAGGAACGGCATCATCTGTTCCTCCTGGACGAAGGCATGATCCTCGATGGTCTCGCCAAACAGCAGGTCCGTGCCCGCCGGCACGCTTACCCCGGCCGCCTGGGCCAGCACCGCCGCGTCCTTGCCGATGAGATCGCGTTTCAGGTGCGGCTGCCGCGCGCCGTTGCCCTCGTCAGTGAAAGTGAAGGCGGCATTAGTCAGGGCCTCGATGGCCCGGGCGTCCAACTGGAACGCTCCCGCGCGCCGCATGGCGTCGAGGAACGCGTCGGCCACCGAAGCCACCACGAACACTTCTTTTTCGCCGATGCACAACAGGTTGTTGTCGAACGATGCGCCCTCGATGATGGCCTTCGCCGCAGCGTCCAGGTCGGCGGTTTCGTCCACCACTACGGGCGGGTTCCCGGGACCGGCGGCGATCACCCGTTTGCCGTACTGCATGGCGGCTTTGACCACGGTCGGCCCGCCGGTGGCGCAAATCAGCGCGATATCGGGATGTTGAAAAAGCAGCTCCGCGTTCTGAATGGTCGCCTCGCGGGCCATGGTGAGCACGTTGGCAACGCCCAGCTCGCGCTGAATCTCGCGGTTGAACATCTGCAGAGCGCGCGCCGCCACCTTGACGCCGGCCGGGTGCGGGCTGAACACCGCTGTGTTGCCGGCGGCCAGGATGTTGATCGCATTGCTCGCCATGGTGGGCACGGAATGCGTGGCCGGCAACACCATTCCGATCACGCCCCAGGGCGCGTACTCAATCAGGCACAGGCCCGGCGCGTCCGAACTGGCATCGGTGCGCATGGCTGCCGTCCCCAGGACAAACCGGATATTGCGCAGCTTTACGGCTTTGTGATCCGCGCGCCCGATCTTGGTCTCGGCCAGTTCGATGCGCGCCAGCTCATCCGCATTGTCGTGGCAGATGCGGCGGATAATCGCGTTCATTCGCTCGCGGTCCGGCAGGCCCATGGACGCCACGCGCGGTTGTGCCGCTGCCGCCGCCTTCACTGCCTGATCGACTGTCTCGAACACGCCATCGTCGCCCGTGGCCGCGGCTGTTGAGGGCGCGGGCGATCCCAACCGCTCCTCGATCCGCGCCAGCACTTCCCGCGCGATGGCCTGAATTAGTTCCTGATTCGCAATCATCGGTTTCGCCTCCGCTTACTTCGGCAGCACGCTGCTCAGGTCGTCGTGCGGCCGCGGAATGACCAGCACGCTCCTCACTTCGCCCACTGCCCGCGCCGCCGCCGCGCCCGCATCCACCGCCGCCTGCACCGCGCCGACGTCTCCCGATACAAATACGGTGCAGAAGCCGCTGCCGACCTTCTTCCAGCCGTGGTAAGTCACGTTGGCCGTCTTCAACATGGCGTCCGTGGCTTGCACCAGCGGCACCATTCCCTTGGTCTCTACCATTCCGATTGCGTCGCTCATAATTCCTCTTCCGCGCCTAGCTTAAAATGCCGTCGAACACGCCTTCGTGCGGGCGCGGGATTACGTGTACGGAAATTAATTCGCCCACCTCGCGGCAGGCGGCCGCGCCGGCGTCCACCGCTGCCCGCACACTGCCCACGTCGCCCAGAACGACCGCCGTGACGAATCCGCCGCCAATCTCGATAATCTTCAACAGTTCCACCGACGCCGCCTTGCACATGGCGTCGCTGGCGTCGATTAATCCCACCAGGCCCTTGGTCTCAATGAGTCCGATCGCCTGATGTCCCTTGCGCGCACCCGGCGCCAGGGGCTTCGGCGCCCCGGCGAAATTGGGCAACTCGTCGTGAGGACGCGAAATCACCAACACGCTGGTCAGTTCCCCGACGCGGCGCGCCGACGCCGCGCCCGCATCCGTCGCCGCCTTTACCGCGCCGACGTCGCCTTCGACAAAAGCTGTAACCAATCCCGACCCGACCGAGACCCAGCCGGCGAAAGTAACATTCGCCGTTTTCAGCATCGCGTCGGTGCCCTCGATTAGAGCCACCAGGCCCCTCGTTTCGATCATTCCCAGTGCTTGTTTATTTGACATTTGGTTTTACTTGATGAGCTCGATGTCTTTCGTCAGGTGCAGGCCGCAGGCGTTGGCCTCGTCCGTGTCCATATGGACGTTCAATCGCGATGTGGCGTCGATGCGCGCATGGACGCGCTCAAACGTCAGGGCGGACGCTCCCCCGATGCGCAGTTTCATCAGGTCGCCCTGGCGCACTCCATAATACGCGGCTTCCGACGGATTCATGTGAACGTGAACGGCCGCGCGAATCACGCCCTCCTTCAGTTCCAACACTCCGCGCGGACCCATCAGCAGCGCGCCCGGCGTGCCTGAAGTATTGCCCGAAAGACGAATTGGCAGATTGTCGAATCCCAGACTGATGGCGTCCGTGAACGCCAGTTCCACTTGGGTCTTGGTGCGCAGCGGCCCGAGGATTCGCAGGTTAGAGATTAGCCGGCTCCGCGGCCCGATGATGGTGACCGTTTCCTGCGCGGCGAAATTCCCTTCCTGGAACAGAGGACGGTGGACCTTGAGTTCGTAGCCCGGGCCGAACAAAGTCTCCAGGTCTTCCTGGCTGAGGTGCAGGTGCCGCGCCGACGCATCCACCCGAAGCACCGTCGGTTCCGGCCGGCTCACGGTACGGCTTCGCGCCAATACGACCGTGCGTACGATCCGCTCGATCTCCGCTCGGCTGACCGTGCCGCCACTCTGCGATAGAAGAATTGCACCGTCTCTTGACATGATCCAGTTGGAAACCTGAGGCGTAAGCCGAGTAAAGCTTATGGTAAATGATTTGCACTCCCTTGCGGTCCACGCCTCCCTGCGGGACTGGCCGAGGGAAAATCGTTTTCCTCGCGGTAGGCTTCCTGGTAGGCATATTCAAAGAGTTGGGTTTCGGCGACGCCGAACCGGCGGCTCTGCGTCAAGCCTCAGACCTCCACCTCGCCAGGGTTCGAGGCACCCTCTCTAACTCCCTCACACCAAACTACTTTCACGCCCAAATGGCTTCGTCCGGGAAATCCTCCCCCCGCCCCCACCTCAACTGGCGCCGGAGCACCCCATCATTCCCGCCATGCCATAATATGAACGTTTGAACGCGGCCGGATACCCCTACGTGGCGGCGCCAATCCGGCAGGTAAAACTGAATTGACATCTCTTCCCAAACTCTCGCGGCCTAAGCAAATCCTTCTGGATTTCTTCCTGGTGTTTCTCTTCACGGCGGTGTTGATCCGCCCCTACTTCACGGCCAAGTACACCGACAAATGGGGATCCATCGAAAGCACGTTCATTGCCGACGCGCGCTTTCTATCCGACCACTGGCCCCATCCCCAGTGGCAGCCGCTCTGGTATGCCGGCACGCGGTTCGATTACATTTATCCGCCGGCCCTGCGCTACGGAACCGCCGCCATTTCCAAGCTCACCCACTTTTTGCCGGTCAAGGCCTACCACTTCTACACGGCCCTCTTATACGCCATCGGTATCGCCGGCGTCTACCTGCTGATGCGCATCGGTACCAAATCGCGCGGCTGCGCCTATCTCGCCGCCATCTCGACTTCTTTGATGTCGCCCATATTCCTGTTCATGCCGCGCTTTCGCGGCGACGCGTGGTTGCTGCATCCGCAGCGCCTCGGGGTGCTCGTCAAGTACGGCGAAGGCCCGCACATGAGCGCGCTGGCCCTCATACCGATTGCGCTGGCTTTCACCTGGCTGGCTCTCGAGAAGCCCCGTCCCTGGGCCATTGCGGCCGCGGCCCTGTTCTCTGCCGGCGTCGCCTCCAACAATTTCTATGGCGCCACCGCGCTCGCCACCTTCTACCCCATCCTGGTCTGGAGTTTCTGGATCACCAGGCAAGACAAGCGCATCGTGCTGCCGGCCGTCGTCATCCCCGTGCTTGCCTACGGGCTCACCGCCTTCTGGCTGGTGCCTTCGTACTTCAAGATCACGACGGAAAACATGAAATACGTTTCCGAACACGGAACCACCTGGTCCCTCTGGGTCGCCGTGGTGGTGACCGTCGCCTTCGCGGTCACCACCGACCGGCTCGCCCGCGCCAAAACCGCGCGCACCTGGGAAGTCTTTCTGGCCGGCTCGGTGGTCTTCTTCACGCTCAACGTGCTGGGCAACTACTATTTCAATTTCCGCGTCACCGGCGAGCCCGGGCGCCTCTTGCCGGAACTCGACATGATCTACATCATGATGATTGTGTACTTCCTGCACTGGATGTGGAATCGCCCCCAGATCGTCTGGCACGGTCTGGCCATTGTCCTGGTGCTGGCGGCCTTCTGGACCACCCGCCACTACGTGCGCCGCGCCTGGGACATCGTTCCTTCCTGGCCCGACCACACCAACCGCGTCGAATACCGCGTCACCGACTGGCTCTGGAAAAATATGCCCGATGCCCGCGCCTATCCCACCGGCAGCGTGCGTTTCTGGTTCGACACTTGGCATGACCTCGCCCAGGTGGGCGGCGGCAGCGAGCAGGGACTCATCAACAGCCAGGTGGAGCCCGCCCAGTGGGAGACCAACCTCGGCCCCGATCCCAAACCCACCATCCTGTGGATGCAGGCCATGGGCGTGGAGGCCATCTACGTCGCCGACAAACAGTCGCAAGAAATCTTTAAGGATTTCCAGCATCCCCGCAAGTTCGACGGCGTCCTCCCGGTTCTGTTCGACGACAAGCTGGGCAACGTCCTCTACAAGGTGCCGCGCCGCTGGCCCGACCGCATCCGCGTCGTCGAAACCGCGAAGTTGAACGCCGTCAAGCCGCCGCGATACAACGCCGATGTGGAGTACCTCCAGGCCTACGGCGACGTCCTCGAGAAGGGCCCGGATTCGCCGGCTACCTTGCGGCGCGCGGGCACCGACGCCATGCGCGCGCATGCCAAAGTCGGTCCCGGCCAATCCATTCTGGTGCAGGAGACCTACGATACGGCGTGGCATGCCTGGTCCGCCGGAACACCGCTGGTGGTGCGCAAGGATGCCATGGACATGATGGTCATCGACGCGCTGCCCGGCGATCATGAGATCTACATCGCCTTTCTCACGCCGCTCGAAAACAAGGTGGGCCGGGTACTGACCCTGCTGACCCTCGCCACCATCCTGGCCCTGTTCTGGATCGGTCTTCGCCGGGAGCGCCGCGCGTGAAACTGAAGTGGGACAGACCGTCGCCTCTTGTCGCCGGTCTGTTTGCCCTGCTGATCCTCCTTCTCAACCTCTGGCTGAACGCGCCCTTGTTCATGTCCGGCGAACTGCCGTTCCGGGGATCTGTGGAAGGCGGCTACGTGGGCATGTCCCGATTCCTTTCCCAGCATCCCAACCCTTGGGGATGGAACCCATTTCCTTACTGCGGGCTGCCCGTGCAGTTCATGTACGTGCCGCTTCTCCCCTACCTGAGCGCGCTCGGCATCCGCCTGCTGCCGCACGTGCCGCCAGAAATGGTATTTCGCACCATCGTCTCGCTGGCAGCCTGTTTGGGGCCCGTCACCCTGTTCTTTTTCGCGCTCCACTTTACCCGTAGCCGGCGATGGGCGCTGGCCGCGGCGCTGGTCTACAGCTTCCTTTCTCCTTCCTATGGGCTCTTCCCCGCGGTGGAGAAAGACCGCGGTATCGTGCAACTGCCGTGGCGAATCCAGGTCCTCGCCAAGTACGGCGAAGGTCCGCACAACACCGGACTTACCTTGCTGCCCGTGGCGCTCGGGGCCGTTTGGCTGGCCGGCAAACGCCGCGGCTACCCTCGAATTCTGGTTGCGGCGGTGCTTCTGGCCGCCATTCCCTTGACCAACCTGGTGGCCGCCTTTGCCCTGGCCATCTCCTGCCTCCTGCTCCTTCTCGCCGCCTGGGGAGAGCCCGAATTCCAGGCCTGGCGCGCCCTCGCCGCCGCCGCCCTCGCCTATATGCTGGCCTGTTTCTGGCTGACTCCCAGCTTCATCAAAATCATCTTCTTCAACTGGCCCGTCGATTCCTTCGCCTATCAACTGGGGCGCCAACAGGTCTGGGCGCTGTCCGGTATGGTGGCGGGCGCGCTGCTCATCCTCTGGCTGTTCCGCCAGCGGCACGGTTCCTTCTATCTGTGTCTGGTCACGCTGGGCGCATTTGTCTTCGGCTGGATCGCCACCGCGTTTTACGTGTACGGCGTGGACACCATTCCCGAATCCCGCCGCTACGCCATCGAGTTCGAATTCTTTCTCGCCCTGGCATTGGTAGAAGGCCTCCGTCTCACGCTGAAGAATCCCAACCAGACCGTCCGCCTGTGTGCTTGGGGAAGTGGAGGTCTCCTGCTGCTGGCCGGCGTGCCGCAACTCTGGGCCTACGCCACGCAAGGATGGCAACAGTGGCTGCCCCTGGCGCCCGAAACCACCATCGAGTACCAGTTGGCCCGCTGGATCGCGCAACATCCGCCCCAGGGCCGCGTCCTCGCCTCCGGCGGCCTGCGCTTCCGGCTCAACTCCTGGTTCGATCTTCAGCAGGTGGGCGGAGGATTCGAAACCGGACTGCGCAACCGTGTCCCGGTGGATCTCGCGTGGGGCATCCGCGCGGCCGGCAACTTGCGGCCCGGCGAGGAGACCCAGGACACCCTGTTGGAACTCAAAACACTGGGCGCCGAATACGTCGTGGTGCACGGCCCCAAGTCGCGGGAATACTACCGCGATTTTGTCCGTCCCGAACGCCTGGCCGTCAGCTTGCAGCCAATCTACCACACCGAAGACGACACCATCTATGCGTTGCCACCCCGGCCACTCGCACACCTCATGCGTCCCGAAGAAATTCCCAATTCCGACGCGCGCCAACACCACGAAGTGCTGGCCGCCTACGTGGCCGCAATCGATGACCCGGTGCGTCCCGCCCTGCGGTCCCAGTGGATCGGCACCGGCACGTTGGCGGTGACCGGAGCGGCGCCGCCCGGCCACCTGGTCGCCATCCAGGTGAATGCCGACCCCGGCTGGAGCGCCACCCAGGACGGCCGCCAAATCCCCATCACCCAGGACAAGCTCGGCTTTGTCGTGCTGCATCCAACGCCCGCCGCGGCCACCCGCATCGAGCTACGCTTTCGCGGAACCACCGAGCAGCGCATCATGGGCGCTCTGTGTGCCGTGACATGGCTCGCGTCCCTGTTCGCATTCTTCAGGACAGCCTTCATCCGGAAAACACACGCCTAATGCGCCGCGATCAGGCGCAGTCGGGCAGCGGGACGAGGGGGCGTCCGTCCCCAGAGGGGACCCCAGGACCGGGGGGTCCGCCCCACCAAGCCGCGAGGGTAGTTCTTCGACCCTGTTTGTTCGCCGGCCGGCACGTAGGAGGGGAGCCTCGTTCTTAGCGCCGTTGGGCAGTGCAGCGCCCGTCTTCGCGGCCCGGAACCCGCGGCTCCGAAGGCGGGGCTTCGACACGGTTACAGGCTTACTTTTTCGCCCGTCCGGCAAGAGCGGTAGATGGCGTCGACAATTTCCATGGCTTGCACGCCTTCCTCGCCGGCGACCAGAGGTTTGCGGCCCTTGGCGATGGCGTCGCCGAAATCCAGGAACTGGCGCTCGAAGGGTTCCAGCGAAATCGCCATCGGGTCGCTCGAGCCCGAGGCCACTACGCTCGCCACTGGCGCCGGGTCGCCGGAATCGTTCTCCACGTCCCAGGTGGTGAGCTTGTCGCCGGAAATGATGGCGGTCCCCTTGGTGCCGTGGAATTCAGTGCGCTCTGTGTACCCGGGCCGGAAGGCGGTGGACGCCTGGATCACGCCGGTGGCGCCGCTAGAGTACCTCATGACGGCGCTGACCACGTCCTCGGATTCAATCTTGTGCAGCGCGCCCAGTTGCCAGAAGCCGCAGACTTCCTTCACGGGGCCGGCGAGCCAGCGCAGGATATCGACGCCGTGGATCGCCTGGTTGATCAGCGCCCCGCCGCCTTCGGTCTGCCAACTGCCTTTGATGGGGCGCGCGTAATACTCGGCCGAGCGGTACCACTTGACGTAGCAATCGGCCTGTAGCAGCTTGCCCAGACGCCCGCCGGCAATGGCCTTGGCCAGGAACAGGCTGGCGTCGTCAAAGCGGTGCTGGCTGACCACGCCCAGCAGAATGCCGGCCTGGCGCGCGGTCTCCACCATCAGGCGCGCGGTCTCCAGATTAGTGGAAATAGGTTTCTGCACCTGCACGTGCTTGCCCGTTTCGGCGCAGACGGCGATGGGTTGCATGCGGAAATCCGGGAAGGTGCAGACATCGACGTAGTCCACCTTGGGGTGGCGGCAAACTTCTTCGTACGTGGGGACGAACTCGGCCCCGTACTGTTCGGCGAAACGCCGTCCGCTCGCCTCAACGATGTCCGTGCACACGGTCAACTGGAACCCTATATTCTTGTAGGCTTGGGCGTGCTTGTGCGAGATCGCGCCCGTGCCGATCATTCCGACTCTCATGATAGGGACATTCTAACAGCCGGTAGGCGAACCGGTGGCCTTGCCCGCGGCGCGGCGGGCGCCTCAAGCGTCGTTGACAATGTCGGCACCGCCTGAAGTAGCTCCCGGCGCCGATAGACGAACACACGTCCCGCGCCCCTTGGTGCGCAGCGTAGGCAAGAAGCCGAATGTCCCTCGGCTTCCGGGCCAAGCCGACACCGAAAGTGCAGCCGCAGCGATGCTCTCAGAAGCCTGAGTTGCTGCGGAGGGAGTTTCGGATCGCCTGCGAGCCCAAGTCCCGGGTGAGCATTCGTACCCCATAGAATCCAAAACCGGGTGCGGAGCGCGGCGGGCCAGGTTTCCTCCGCAGCCGAAATCCCGCCGATCAGGAACGGGAAGCCAGCCAGCAGCCGTCGACTTGCATCGGAAGGCGTGCGCCTCCGTCCCGGTCAACTTTCCGGATGTTCTTAGCCGTTTGCCAGTGGGAGAGGGATTTAGCGACAGGAATCGATTTTCTAAACGCTGCGGCGTCGGTCGACGGTATTCCAGCCGAGGCAGTCGGCCTCTGAACGGCAGATGCGCTCTCGATTAGAACCAGTGCGTGGGCGTCCTGGTTGCGGCTACTGATAATACGATCTTGGCCATGCTCCGGTATTCTATTGCGATCCAATGGCTTTGACTCCTAGTCGAATAAACCCCTTGACTCTAGAGTTAACTCCAAGGTGTATGGTTGGAAGTGATGATGGCGCACAATCTTTAGATCGGGCAAGTGGCGCCGTGCAAACACTGCGAGTTTCGTTCGAGGAAAAAGCGGCTGAAGTGGATTACCACCCCGCCATCGCTTCTCCAGAGCAGTTTCGGAAGGCGATTGTAGAGGCGGGCTATCGGGCAATGAAAACCAACAAAGGAGCTTAAGAAAATGCGCTTTTTCAGGGGAATGTTGATATCGGGCGCTCTCTTAGCCGAACTGGCCAGCGCCAAGGAAGTCACCACGCAGATCCCGGTGAGCGGGATGACGTGCGGATCTTGCGCGGTCGCGGTGCGAAAGGGGTTGACCCCGCTGGAAGGTGTCAAAAAGGCCGACGTCAGCGTAGAGCAGAACAAGGCCACGGTGGTTTACGAAGACAGCCAGGTGACCGAAAAGCAACTCCGGGAGGCGATCAACAAGACCGGTTTCAAGGCTGAGGTCATCCAATGAAAAGGCAATTCGATCTCGTGGTGATCGGCACGGGTGCTGCCGGTTCGGCTCCGGCGCACAAGTGCCGCGCTGCGGGCTGGCAAGTCGCGGTCATTGATGAGTTGCCGTACGGCGGCACTTGTGCCCTGCGCGGCTGCGATCCGAAAAAGGTGCTGGTGGGAGCCGGAGAACTCACGGGGTGGTCTCGCCGAATGCAAGCACACGGTGTGTCAGGGGATCTCCAGATCCGCTGGCCGGAATTGATTCAGTTCAAACAAACCTTTACCGATCCCGTGCCGGCCCAACGCGAAAAGAGTTTCAAAGCCGCGGGCATCGAAACTTTCCATGGCCCGGCAAAATTTGTCGACGGCACGACACTCCAGGTCGGCGACAACTTTCTGACCGGGCGTTACGTTCATATCGCCACTGGCGCAAAGCCTGTTCGGCTCAAGATTCCAGGAGAGGACCTGTTAACGACAAGCACGCAATTCCTGGATTTGCCGCAACTCCCCCGAAGAATTCTGTTTGTCGGCGGCGGCTACATTTCCTTTGAGTTCGCTCACGTTGCCGCCCGTGCCGGAGCCGAGGCTCGCATTCTGCACCGAGGCCCTACCCCTTTGATCGAGTTCGACCCGGACCTTGCGCACCAGCTTGCTGAGGCCACAAACGCAGCAGGCATCGAAGTCAGGCTCAACATGCCCGTGCGAGCGATTCACAGGAAGAATGACGGCTTCGTCGTAGAAGCGGGAACCGAAGACTCGCCGACAACCTTTGAGGCTGATCTGGTCGTCCATGGGGCTGGGCGAAAGCCGGCCCTCGCAGATCTCGATCTTCAATCGGCAGGCGTTCGATATGGCGTCAACGGTGTCACTGTGAATGAGCATCTGCAAAGCGTTTCCAATAACTCCGTTTATGCGGCAGGCGACGCGGCGGACACCCCCGGCTTTCCGCTCACGCCGGTTGCAGCGATGGAAGGCCACGTCGCAGCAGTCAATATCTTAAAAGGGAACTCGCTAACTGCGGAATACCGTTCGATGCCGAGTGTCGTCTTCGCGTTGACTCCGCTGGCCAGGGTGGGAATGCTTGAAGCCGAAGCTCGATCCAAAGGATTGCGGTTCAAAGTCAACGCTGCGGACACATCCCAGTGGTACTCATCGCGACGCGTCGCTGAACGGGTCTCCGGTTACAAAATCCTGATCGAGGAAGGCACGGACCGAATCCTCGGAGCACATCTTCTGGGCAAGGATGGCGAAGAGGTGATCAACGTTTTCGCCCTGGCGATCCAAACCGACATCAAAGCAGCGACACTGCGCCACATGCTCTTTTCCTATCCTTCACGTTGCAGCGATATCCCCTCCATGCTGTAGTGGCACGGCTACCGCAGTACCCCCGAGCCATAGTTGTGGCCTCCGGGTAGAACAGTTCCGCCGTACAGTGTGATACAGGGGTTTATCGCACTTCGGCAAACTCAAGAGACCTAAGGAACTGAGCGCGAAAGCCTCTTTCTAAAGCGCGACCGGAGCTCGCCATACATAATCGGGACGGGGCATCTGGGTTAATGGTCTTACGGCTTGGCGTAAATAGCTCCTGCCTTGTCGCCAAGGATTTACCTATTTCTGGCGACAACAGCCCTTCCCTCCAGCAATCCGATTTGGGCTCCCCGCGGGATTTGTGATCTGACAAGACTGACTCGGCAAGAAGCCTCGCAGGCGCCCAACCCGATAAGTGAACGGTGTTGGCCATCCCCCATCGCCAACGCCAGCACCCATGCCCGCTTCGCTTGGCTCCTGCGGTCCTCCTCCGGCTGGTTCGGCTACTTGCGCGCCACCAACACGCGGGAGGGATAAAATGTTTGCCGCACCAGACGGTCTTGCACAATCTCAAACCGCGCCGATTCCAACAACTCCGGCACGCGCCGCTCCACCTGGCGGCCCCAGAAGGCCGGCGCCAGCCTGCCGATAACCTTATATACCGCGTTGAATGATGCCGTGTTCTGCCCAATCAGTACCAGCGTCAGGTGGCCGCGATCGCGCAGGATCCGCCGGAACTCGCCCAGCGTGCGCACAATATCTTCCGTCGAAAGCAGTTCCAGCAGGTAGCAGCAGAAGATGGCGTCGAAGGCTTCGTTGCGGAACGGCATATGACGCGCATCCACCGCCTGGCAGTGCGTCTTCGCAGCCGGGTACTTGTGGCGCGCGGTGCGCTGCGTGCGCGCCGCCATGTTGGGCGAAAGATCCACTCCCAGCGTGGTACCGTTGCAGTTGGCGCGCACCAGGCGGCGGAACATCTCTCCGCTGCCGGTGGCTACTTCCAACACATCCATCCCGTCGCTAAGCCCGCTCACCCCCAGCGCACAAAGGTGCGCGCGGGAGTGAAAGAACATCGTCGATACCGGGTATACCGCCGCCAGCCGGTCATAAACCCGCCGCGTCCGATCCGCCAGCGTATGCGGCATCCCGTTTACCGGCCAAGTGATCGCGGTTTCTTCCAGTCTATTCAAAATCGCTCCTTAGACAGCCGGCACACTCTCCAACTCCGGCACTTCGATCTGTATGCGCGCGCCCTTACCCGGCTCGCTGTCAATCCACATGCGATACTCGCTGCCAAACAGCACTTTCAGCCGTTCGTGCACGTTGTTCACGCCAATTCCGCGCTCCAGCAACGTGGCCAGTTTGTCTTCCGGAATGCCCACCCCGTCGTCCTCCACCAGCAGATGCAGCTTGCTGCCCGTGCGATAGGTCCGAATCCGGATTGTACCGCCCTCCACCTTACCCCTTAAGCCGTGCTTGATGGAATTCTCTACCAGCGGTTGCAGCAGCATGCTGGGGACCAGCATATCCAGGGTATCTTCCGCCACGTCCCGTTCAAAGCGGAGTTTGTCGCCGAAGCGCACCACCTCAATCGCCAGGTAGTCTTCAATGAAACTCAATTCGTCGCGTAGCGTGCTGAAGTTTTCGTGTTTGCGGAGCAAGCGGCGGAGCACTTTACTGAGTTGCACCACCATGACGCGAGCTTGGCTCGGGTTCGTGCGGATCAGCGAAGACACCGAGTTCAGCGTGTTGAACAGAAAATGAGGGTTGATCTGGCTAGTCAGCGCGGCGAGGCGCGCCTCCACCAGCAGCCGCTCCTGTTCCTCCAGTTTCTTTTCATTGCGTGTGTTGTTCCAGATTTTCAGCGGGATGGCCACGGCGAACAGCGTGGTGGCATAGATGGCCACCCAGGTTAAGGCCGGGCGATGGCTTCCGGGCAGGTTCATGGAGAAAACCCTCCAGCCATCCAGCAACTGGCGTAGGAACTCCGCCACCAGAATTCCGGCGGTGAATTCCAGGTGGAACGCGGTGCGCTGGTGATTCCTTTTCTCTTTGAAAAAACGGTAGACGTTGAGGTCGAAGAACGGAGTAAAACGCCAAATCTCGTCCGTTGCCGGCGCCAGATCGCGCAGCACCCCCCCGAGCACGCCAACCGCCGCCAATAGCGGCATGGTCATTTGTTCGCCGCCGGAAGGATTCAGCATGGCCGGCAACGAGATCAGGACTCCCGCCGCCAGGCCGGTGACATATCCCCCGAGGATACCCGCGATCAGGCTGCCTTCCAGCCCCAGGTCGGCCGCCGGATAGCTCTTGCTGAAGACGCGGATGGCCACGCTGAACCCGAAAGCGCTGCCCAGCCAAAGGGAAAGCGCCACGCGCTGGTTGAGCGTCCGCGTCTCCCCCATGAGCAGGCTTTTAAAGCTGCTGGAGCGCGCCAGGATGCTGGCGATGGAGGCCATGGCGGCGAGTTTGACCAGCAGGGGAAAGTAGCTTTCCAGCATTCGGTGCTGGAAGCTATTATAATAAAAGCGTTAAGGTCCCTGATAGTCAGCATGAGCAAATCCCCGTCGCCGAGGCTCACGAAAGTGGCCGAGGCGGACTTTCCCACAGAGTTCGGCGTCTTCCGGATTTTCGGTTTTGAAGCCCCCGCCGCCGATGGCTCAGGCACCGAGGAAGCCGTCGTGCTCAAAATGGGCGACTTCACCGAAGGCGCTCCCCCTCTGGTGCGCATCCACTCGCAGTGTCTCACCGGGGACGTCTTCCACAGCCTGCGCTGCGATTGCCGGGCGCAACTGGAAATCGCCCTCGCCGGCATCGCTCAGGCCGGAGGCGGACTGCTGATCTACGAGCTCCAGGAAGGCCGGGGCATTGGCCTGCTCAACAAACTGCGCGCCTACGAACTACAGGACCATGGCGCCGACACCATCGAAGCTAATGAGCGGCTGGGCTTCGACAGCGACCTGCGCAATTACGAACTTCCCGGTGCCATCCTCCAATTCTTCGGCTTGAAAGCGGTCCGCCTGATGTCCAACAACCCCGAGAAAGTGGCAGCCGTGGAGAAGGCCGGCATCCAGGTTGCGGAACGCGTTCCCTGTCTGGCCGACGTGCTGGACACGCGCCTTGCCTATCTACGCACCAAGCGGGAAAAAATGGGCCACCTGCTGGAATTCGACGACCTCTGAGGTCCCGGCGCTACGCATCGATGCGCCGGGAATCCCGTTCCACTTCGAAATCAGTATTTCAAGCCGTACCCGTAGGCGAATAACGGATCGGCGGCGCCTTTTCCGACAGCCTTTGGCCAGGTGAAGGAGAGCTTCCCGGTGGGCTTGTAATCGCCGAAGAGCACATCGGCCACGCCCTGGCCCTCGGAGCCCGGCAGCCAGGCAGCCACCACGGCGGTGGCCTCATCGAGCACGTCGCCCAGAATCATGGGCCGCCCGGACAACAGGACCACCACCACCGGGATCCCCGCGGCTTTCATGGTCTTCACGGCGGCGATATCTTCCGGCGCCAGCACCAGATCGGCACGGTCGCCCTGCATTTCCGCGTAGGGCGTCTCCCCAATCACCACTACGCCCACGGTGGCGCCCGCCGCGCCGGAGCCATCCTTGGAGAAAGTCACCTTAGTGTCCTTCGACACGGTGTTCTTGATCGCCGTGAGAATTGTGGTGCCGCCGGTGGTCACGTCGCCGCTCTTGCCCTGCCAGTCGATGGTCCAGCCGCCGCACTGGTTGCCGATATCGTCGGCGTTCTTGCCGGCGATGTGCAGGCGCGCGGCCTTTTTAGAAAGTGGCAGCGCCTTGCCTTCGTTTTTCAACAGCACCAGCG
>JANYJN010000560.1 GCA_025358475.1 Candidatus Solibacter sp. | reverse complement strand
CTATTCAGGCCGTATTGACGGTGCGGCGGCCGGCATTGCGGTGTTCGATCACCCGTCGAATCCGCGATACCCAACGTACTGGCATGCGCGCGCCTACGGACTGCTGGCCGCCAACATTTTTGGCCTGCACGATTTCGAGCGGGACCCCTCCCGCGACGCCAGCCTCTCCATCCGTCCAGGCCAGCCGCTACGCTTCCGCTACCGCGTGATCGTTCATCCGGGCGATGGGAATGCGGCGGGCATTCGCGAAGAATATGAAGCGTGGATCGCCATGAAGTAAGTGGGATAAGGTGGGGCTGGCTTCAGCTTGCCAACTCCCGGGCGCGCCCCTACCTCACGGTAAGTTCGAAATCCACCTGCAACACCAGCGCGTCGCGGGTCACGCGGATCCAGGGCATCGCGAACTCGCCCCAAACTGGACGTCCAGTTCCACGGCCGCCGCGCAATGGGACCACGCCATCGGCAGGAATGCGAAACGCTTCACTCGTGCTTTTCCATTAGTAGCGTGATGGTGCCGATGGTAAACGTCATGCGAACCCGGATCTGTACCGGCAACCGGCGGCGGTCGTCGCTCACCCACACGTTGACGTGCGCCGACCTTTTGTAGAGCACGTTGTCGAACAGGTAGACCTCGTAGCGGATGGTCTTGAACGTGCCTTCGGGCGTCTTCACATCTTCGCGCGCCTGTGCTTCCACCTTCGCCATCACGCTCTTCTTGCCGTCGCTCACCGGGAGCTGCGTGCTTTGGCCGGGCTCCAGGTTCAACGTGCGGATGAAGAAAAGCCCGCCGATGACGTCGTGCACGCAGGACGGAATCTCAATCTCTTCGGAGTGCACGATGGCGTTATTCCTGGCGCGGTCGCGTTCCAGGTAGCTGGCCTTCCTGGCCTCCCCGTCGAAAGTGACCTTGGTTTCGCGCAGACGGCTGCCTTCGCGGGTGGTCATCTGCAAGCTTTGCGTGCAGTAGGCGGAGTTCAGGTTGGCGGAAATATCGTCCTCCACCTTGAAAAGTTTGGAGACGATGCCGGCCGATTCCAGGTGCAGATTGATCTGATAACCGGGTCGCGGCTGCGCCGTTGTGTTAACCTCCACCCTGGCTTTGCCCGCCGTGAAAAGGCGCCAATCAATGCCGTAGTGAAAAGTTTCCTTGGCTGGCAGAGGGTTGCTCTGCGGAAAAGCGAGCGTCGCGCAGACGAGGAGCGGCAGCAGCCGATGGAAGAGCATTAAACGCCAGTTTCGCATTTGCGGCGCCAGTGGCGCAATGTGCGCGCTAAGACAGCCGCCGAATAGTGGGATGATCGGTGTGGCGGAGGGAGCGTTCCTTCAGCAGGAGGTTTCCATTGGTGGTATTAGGCATCGATATCGGTGGTAGTCAGATCCGGGCCGGAATGGTGGACCCCGATGGCGCCATTCTGGCCTCGCGCACCATCCCGACTCCTTCGGATCTGGACACGTTCCTGCCCTCGTTGCACGACGCCATCGGCTGGCTGGTGGAGAGCACGGAACTTCCCTCCGGGGTGGGTGTGGGCTGTAAAGGGCTGATCGACCCCGACACCACTCTCATCGAAAGCCTGCGCGGCCCGCTGCACTTCCTGCAGGGGTTGCGCATCGTGGATCTCGTCGGCCTGCCGCTCGGGGTGCCGGTGTTCGCCGATAACGACGCGCGCGTCTCCCTGGCCGGCGAGCTGGTGTGGGGCGCGGCGCGCGGCCGGGAGAATGTCCTCATGCTGACCCTCGGCAACGGCGTGGGCGGCGCCGCCCTGGTCAACGGGCGCGTGTTGCGCGGCCACTCCGGCATGGCCGGCAACATGGGCCACCTCACCGTGAACCCGCATGGCTCGGTCTGCTCCTGCGGTAATCGCGGCTGCCTGGAGACGGTGTTTTCCGCCCGTGCGATTGAGGCCGAGGCGCGCGCGGCCGTGCATCGCGGCTGCGATTCCGTGCTCACGCGACTCTTCCGCGACCAGCCGCAACTGGCCTCTTGCCGCACCGTCTTCCAGGCGGCCAGCGAAGGCGATACCCTGGCCATGGCGATTGTCTCTAGCGCCATCCACCAACTCGGCGCGGCGCTGGCCGGGCTGCTGCACATCTTCGACCCCGAAATCGTGATCCTGGGCGGCCACGTGGCGGACGCCGGCGCCGATCTCCTGGTCCCGCTCCAGGAAGAAGTCTGGAGCCGATCGCGCGGTCTGCTGGGCCGCGACGTGCCCATTGTGGAGCAGCAGGTCGCCGATAAATCCGGAGTTATCGGCGCCGCCGGCCTGGTCATGGCGCCACGCCCCTAGGGCCAACGCAGGAATAGCTGTAGCGCACGCATTGGTGGGGCGGACCCCCTGGTCCTGGGCCCCCTCTGGGGACGGACGCCCTCGTCCCGCTGCTGGCAGACCGGGGTCAGCATCATGCAGGGTGCGAACAGGCCGACGAGGGCGTCGGCCGCGGACCAGGGGGTCCGCCCCACCAAGCACGCGGTTTTTCGATCCTGTTTGAATGGGCCTTCGGCCCGCGAAATTTCATGAAAAGGTGGGGCATGCTTTAGCTTGCCAGCCGACCGGAAGCTCGGCCATGCCTCCACGCGGGTGGTTTTTCGACCCTCCCGGCTTGCCCCCCTTTACTCGTAGCGCAGCGCTTCGGTGGGATGCAGGTGCGCCGCCCGGTTCGCCGGCAGCATCCCGAACACCAGGCCCACCAGGCAAGAGACGCCGAATGCCACCAGGATCGCCGCCGGCGAAATCGGGATCCGGATATCGGCGAACAACTGCACGCTCAGCGGAATCG
>JANYJN010000559.1 GCA_025358475.1 Candidatus Solibacter sp. | reverse complement strand
CGGACTATAGATACTTTTAATGTGATCGATCAGATATCTTGATCCCCAGGCTATTTGCCCCATTGGGTGATTTCACCTTCTATTCGCCCATCCTGAACATTTGAATCCAATCGTTTAGTGTGGCGCTTAAATTGCATCTGTAAGCAGGAATCGGCAACGGGAAAATCATTCATGCAAAATCTCGGTATTCGACCCAGCCATTACGGTCTTCAAGAGCACGGCGTGCGTAACGCCAATTTCGTGTTCTGGAATCTGGGCACGGCCCAGCTCATCGAAAAAGCCATCCAACGCCGCGAAGGATTGCTCGCCTCGGGCGGCGGTCTTGTAGTCCGCACCGGCGATCATACCGGCCGCTCGCCGCGCGACAAATTCGTGGTCCGCGACCAGACTACCGAAACAACCGTCAATTGGGGCAGCGTCAACCAACCTCTCACGCCCGAACAGTTCGATCGGCTCTACGGCAAACTGCTGGCCTACTTGCAGGCGCGCGATCTCTTCGTTCAGGACTGTTTCGCCGGCGCCGACCCACAGTATCGGATTCCGATTCGCGTGGTCACCGAACTCGCCTGGCACAACCTGTTCGCGCGTCAGCTATTCGTGCGCGCCAATCCGGCAAAGACCGGCGATCACGTGCCCGAGTTCACGGTCATCGACGCCCCCGGTTTTCGCGCCAACGCCGCGGAGGACGGCACCAACTCCGATGTCTTCGTGATCGTCAACTTCACCAGGAAACTGGTCATCGTCGGCGGCACCGCTTACGCCGGAGAAATGAAGAAGGCCATTTTTAGCGTGCTGAATTATTTCCTCCCCACGCAGGATGTCCTTCCCATGCACTGCTCGGCAAACGTTGGCGCCGATGGCGGCACCGCGCTCTTCTTCGGCCTCTCAGGCACCGGCAAGACTACCCTCTCCGCCGACCCCACGCGCAAGCTGATCGGCGATGACGAGCATGGCTGGGCGCCCTCGGGCGTCTTCAATTTCGAAGGCGGCTGCTACGCCAAGTGCATCCATCTGCGCCGCGAGACCGAACCCCAGATCTGGGACGCTATCCGCTTCGGCACGGTGCTCGAAAACGTCGCCCTCGATACCGAACTGCGCCTGCTCGATTTCGACGACACCACGTTCACCGAAAACACGCGCGCGGCGTATCCGGTGACCTTCATCGACGACGCGATTCTCGAGGGCACCGGCGGGCATCCCAAGAATATCGTCTTCCTGACCTGCGATGCTTTCGGCGTGCTGCCGCCGCTTTCCCGTCTCACGCCGGACCAGGCCATGTTTCACTTCCTCAACGGTTACACCGCCAAGGTGGCCGGTACGGAGCGCGGCCTGGGCAAGGAACCCGAAGCCACCTTCAGTTCCTGCTTCGGTGCGCCGTTCCTGCCGCGAAGTCCTGAGGTTTACGCGGAGATGCTCGGCAAGAAGATGCGCGAACACAAGTCGTCCTGCTGGCTGATCAACACCGGTTGGTCCGGCGGACCCTTTGGCATCGGCCAGCGCATGAGCCTCCCTCTGACTCGCGCGCTGGTCACCGAGGCGCTGAGCGGATCGCTGGCTAACGCCGATTACCGCGTCGACCCAGTCTTTAAAGTGCAGGTCCCCATCGCCTGCCCCAACGTGGATTCCAACGCCCTGGACCCGCGTGGCACCTGGACAGACCCGCTGGCCTACGATCGGGCCGCCAAGGATCTGGCCGCCCGTTTCCGCAAGAATTTCCAGAAGTTCGAGAAGGCCGCGGCCCTCCTGAAGTCTGACGGAGTGCTCGACGAAGTGTAAGAAGCAGGGCGCGGCTCGTCCTGGGCTGCGCCGCGCCCGCCCCAACGATCGGCGAACTCGCTCGCGGTTCCGAGGGCGGGGGCACGCCGGAGCCCTACCAGTAATAGGTGGCAACCGCCTTCGGGGGGCCGGTGGCTCCCGCCATCATGGTGGTCTTCAGAACCACTTGGATGTTCTTCTGATACCATTTTGGCGGGGCTTTCCCAAACGCCTCGTGCATGTATCGCTCATTGGTCACGAATTCGCCCGCCGCGGTGGTGCCGTTGAAGGTCATGCCGACGATGGAGACCACGGTTTTTTCGGTAGGCGCGTCGAAGATGCGGCTGACGATGGCGTACTCATCCGGCCGGCTGGCGTTCCGGACCGCCGAGAAGATCGCCTTGCCGGGATTCTGGCGATCCAGTACTTCGTAGCTGAAGCTCTGGGTGCTGCGGTCGATATAGTAACGCAGGTTGCCGGTCAGCCCCATGCTCCACACGTTATTGAATTGACCGATCAGGACGGCCGGCCGGCCGCGCAGATCCTTGTACCCCGTGCTGCGGTCGCCGATCACCTCGAATGGCTTGCCGCGGTGTCCCAGGAACTCCGCCAGACGGACCGACGCCAGATAATCGCCGACGGAGAAATATCGGTCGCCAGCGGACCTCAATTCCGATAGGGTCAGGGAGGTCTCCTGGCGGACTTCGGGAGTGGCCGGGGGCGTGGTCAACGTGCCTACCATTTTGTCGTTCAGTACGTGGGCCCTGGAGCCCTCGAAAATGTAGATGCGCAGCGGTTGACCGACGCAGATCACGGCGCTGGAACTGTCCTCCAACAGGGGTCTCCAAAAGAGGCTTAACTCGGTGGTGCGCGGGCGCGAATACCAGTAGTAACCCAACCCCACGGCCGCCACCATGGCCAGTGCGATTCCGATCCCGATGAGGCGTTGCCGCGTGACACCCGGCGGGACGGTGTCCGCTTTGTCTTCGGGAGGAGCTGGCGACGCCGGCTGAATCGGCGCAAAGTGGAATTCCGGCAGGTAGGAGCCCTGCGGCAACAGCACGCGGATCTCGTGTTCGTGGCTCGGTTCCAGGTAGTACTGCGCCAGTTTCTTGCGGATCTCGGCGGCAGTGGTCCGGACCACGGAATCCTGGTTGGTGTCGTAGGCCGGATCGCGCTGGAAGACCTCGAATCCGAGGGTGCGCTCTTTCACGCGCTCGAGGTGGTTACCCATATAGGCCTCCACCACGTAGCGCAGCA
>JANYJN010000475.1 GCA_025358475.1 Candidatus Solibacter sp. | reverse complement strand
GGGGCGGACCCCCCCGGTCCGCGGCCGACGCTCCCGTCGGCCTGCCGGCAGCCTGCAAGATGCCGATATCGTTGCCGGGGCAGCGGGGCGAGGGCGTCCCGCGCGGACCGGGGGGTCCGCCCCACCAAGCCACGCGGGGTGGTTTTTCGCCCCTGTCTCTGCGTTATCAACGTTTCTCGCCGATCACCAGCGGCATCGTCCGGCATGTCGACCAACAGGCCGGGATGCCTCTCTACTTACTGCGTCAGGTGAGTCTGTAAATTGCGCAGCGAATCGCCGATCGCGCCCAAGCCCGCATCGCCGGCGTGCCGTTCGGCGATCTTGACCAACATTTGTTCGTGAACCCGGATGAACAGCGGCGCGATCTCCGGGTCGCGCCATCCTTGGTCGGTCTCTTCCTGCAGAATTTCCAGAGCGTGCGCGTCCAAATAGGCGTGTTTATAGGGCCGCGGATGGGTCAACGCGTCGTAGATATCGACCACTTGCAGGACGCGCGCCAGTTGGGGGATTTCGGTTCCGCGCAGACCGTCGGGATACCCGCTTCCGTCCCATCGCTCATGGTGATTGCGGATCAACGGCAGCACCCCGCGCAAATATTTCACCGGAGCGCAGATCTCTTCGCCGCGCACCGGATGGGCGCGCATGATTTCCCACTCTGGCCTGGTCAGTTGGCCGGGCTTGAAGAGCACCGAATCGGGGATGCCTATTTTGCCGATGTCGTGCAGGTAGCCCCCCACATAAAGTAACAGAAGGCTGGCGCTATCCAACTGCATCGCCACCCCTAGTGCCACAGCCGAAAACGCCACACGCTCGCAATGACCCGCCGTATGACGGTCCCTTTGTTCCACTATCCGGGCAAGCGAGTACAGCACACCCTCCATTTCGCTGAACGGCAGGGCGCTCACCAGGAGAGCCTCCGGCCGTGGAACCTCCGGCCTGTCCGTATCGATGGTCCGGTCGCAGACTGCGGCGGGTGTGCAAACTGTGTGCGCCTTTCGATCCGACGCCAGCTTCTCTCCGGGTAAGTTCATGATGCTACCTCTATATCGGCGGAGTTCTCGGAAACAACAGGCTTCTAGGGCGAAATTTTTGCGGCCTTAACGTCTCACCACCGTGACCGCCCGCCACGCCGAGTTTCCGGCCGCATCGTAGGCACGCACCGTAATCGCATTGGTTCCCACCAGCAGAGGGATGCTCGCCGACCAGGACGCCGTTCCGGCCCCCACTCCCGCGCCACCCGTCGAGTTGGTCCATTTGACCGCCGTCACCGCGACGTTGTCACCCGCCGTCCCGCTGATGGTGATGGCCGACGCTCTCGTCGAGGTGATGGTGAACCCCGGCGACTTGATTTGTAGCGTGGGCGGAGTAGTGTCTCCCTTCGCCGGCGGCGTGGGTGCCGGAGCCGGCGTGGGTGCCGGAACCGGCGTTGGTGCCGGAACCGGCGCCGGTGCCGGACCCGGCGTTGGTGCCGGAACCGGCGTGGGTGCCGGAGCCGGCCCTACGGTGCTGCCGTAAAGCGCGCGGATCCCCGCAATATCGTCGTCGCTCAGCCCCGTCGACAGGTGGTAATAGGGATACATCACCGTTCCGGCGCGGTCGGAGTGGCCTAACCCGAGCGCGTGGCCGGCCTCATGCAGCGCCACCGAGTAGAGGTCAATGTTCGTCCCCGTTCGCCATGGCTCATCGCCATCCAGATGCATATCGCCGGCGATCGGCTCGGCGTTGGGCGGATTGGGATAAAAAGTGTGCGCCAGCATGCCGCCCGGGCCGTCGAATGGGTAGCTGTCGCCGTGCCCACCGCTGGCGAACAAAATGTCCACCGTCCGCGCGGCCCCCTGCTGCTGGCCCGGCGACAACGCGATATTGGCGTACAGAGTCCACTGCCGAAGCGCCCGTTCGATTTCGGATCGGGCGGTGGCCGCATCCATTTTGGTGGTCAGGGAGCGAATGAAATAGTGCAGCGCCACGTTCCCGCCGGCATCCTTCGGCCAGCCGCTGCTCACCATCACGTACTCGCCCACCGGGCCGGCCTCGGTCACTGCTCCGGCGCAGCCGGCCACGGGAATCCCCGCCGCCAACTCGGCCGACGCGGGCATGATATAAGATACGTCGTCGCACTCGGCCAGCGACTCGAGCGCGCTGTACGCGCCCGAGAGCACCAAATGTCCGGGGAGCATCGACGCGTTTTCCAGCACGTCGAACCCCCGCGCCCGCGCCTCTGCGCGCGCTGTCGTCATGTCCACGTCCGCATAGAACACCACCAGCAGCGGGCCCGTCACCTGGTCCGCCAGCAGCGGGCTGATCTTGTTGGACGCATCCAGCGGGGTGGCCGAAAGCACCCCCAGTCCCTCCACATCGGGCGTCACCGGGGAGGCTACCATCAGCGCCGCATCCGGCACGTATTGCAGCACGCGCATGCCGCGCCGCTCCAGCTCACGACGCATCTGGGGGCCGGGTTCTGTGGGGAATTGCAGCAGGAAATGAGTGGCGCGCCCGTGCCGCGGTAACATTCTGCCGGACCGGGCGCCCCACACTCCCGCTTTCAGATGGACCACCGGCTGTGCCCAGGCGCACGAAACCAGCAGGAAGACAGCCACCGGAATCCATCGGAGAAATTTCATATTTACGCTCTGAAATCCATTTCGGCCCGGCGGGCGC
Organism: Candidatus Solibacter sp.; assembly: GCA_025358475.1. Lineage (GTDB taxonomy): Bacteria > Acidobacteriota > Terriglobia > Bryobacterales > Bryobacteraceae > Solibacter. The sequence goes on along the minus strand of JANYJN010000475.1, from coordinate 2,611 downwards.
TTATCGGCGGTCGAAACGCCATAATCTTGCCGGTAGGTGAGAACTTCTTGCCGCTCCCGACACTTCCTGAGGTCAGACTAAGATGAAGCGCTATGCGTGCCTTTTGGCGTTCGCCGTGTGCTCCCCTCAGGCGTGGGGAGCCGATGCCGCACGTGTGCCCTATCATGTCGAAACCGTGGCAGGCAGTCCCCGCATCGGCGACGGCGGCCCCCCACTGGCGGCCCAGTTCTCCAACATCAAAGGAATTGCCGTGGATCGCCTCGGTAATCTCTACCTCTCGGACACTGACAACCACCGGGTGCGGAAGGTGTCCGGGGGAGTGATCACCACCATCGCCGGCACGGGCGTCGCCGGATTCAGCGGCGATGGCAAGGCCGCTGTGGACGCGCAACTCAATCTCCCCTACGGACTGGCTCTCGATTCCGCCGGCAACGTCTACGTGGCGGACTTCGGAAATCAGCGTGTGCGGCGCATCGGTCCCGACGGTGTCATCATCACCGTGGCCGGCACTGGCCGAAAAGCCTCGTCGCCGGATGGGGCGGCTCCCACCGATACCTCGCTGCTCTCGCCGCGCAACGTCGCCGTGGATGCCGCGCGCAACCTCTATATCGCCGAGTTCGAAGGCCACCGCGTGCGCAAATTGACGCCTGACGGGAAGCTGGCGACCGTCGCCGGAACCGGGGTCGCCGGGTGGAGCGGCGACGGAAGCCGCGCGCCCGCCGCCCAAATCAGCTATCCGGCAGGCATGGCGTTTGATCGGGCAGGGGCGCTCTATTTCGCCGATTCGGGCAACCACGTAGTGCGCAAACTGTACGCCGATGGCACTATCGGCTCCATCGGCAGCGCATTCGGCGGCAACCCCGGCCTTGCCATGTCCACCCCAGTGGCCGTGGTCGTGGACCCGGCGGGAACCATGTACGTGGGAGGCCCTGCCGCCTTCGTGGTGCGCGCCTTCGCCACCTCCGGCAAGTGGACCACCTACACCGGGATCGGCGATTCCGTGAACGACCTGGCCGCCGACCTCAACGGCAACCTCTTTATCGCCGATGGGGAACGTTTGCGGCGAATGGACCCGTCGGGCAACATCGTGACCGTGGCGGGCGATGGCTACCGGAATTCCGTGGGCGATGGCGGGCCTGCTACCATGGCGCAACTTTACCTGCCCTCGGCATTGGCCCTGGATTCCGCCGGCAACCTCTTCATCGCCGACAGCGGCACCCAGCGGGTCCGCCAAGTTACGCGGGACGGCATCGTGACCACGCTGGCCGGCACCGGAGTCGCGGCGCTGGGCACAGCCGATGGGAGCCCCGCCGCTGGGGTTGCTCTCAACTCTCCCATGGGCGTCGCCCTGGATTCCTCGGGTAACGTGCTGGTGGCGGACACCTACAATCACCGCGTCCTGCTGGTTACCCCAGCGCACGCCATCCGCCCGGTAGCGGGCACCGGGACGGGTGGCGCCAGTCCCGAAGGCACGGCCCCGCTGGTGGCGCAATTGCGCGGACCGCGCGCCGTGTGCGCGGACCGCACCGGCTCTCTGTACATTGTGGACACCAGCAACCATCGCGTCCTGCGCCTGCCCCCCGGCGGGACGCTCCAGACGGCGGCGGGCAACGGCTCCCCGGGCAGCGCCGGCGATGGCGGCGCAGCGCGCTTCGCCCAGTTGGATACGCCCAGCGCCTGCGCCACCGATTCCGCCGGCAACCTCTTCATCGCCGACACCGCCAACCACGCCATTCGTCAAGTGAATCCGGCTGGGATAATTTCCACGGTGGCCGGCGCGGGCTCCGCCGGCGCGTCCGGCGACGAAGGCCTGGCGACCGATGCCCGTCTGGCTTCACCGCGCGGCGTCGTGGTGGACGATATGGGAGACATCTTCATCGCCGATACCGGCAACCATCGCATTCGCCAGGTGACACCCGATGGCGTGATCCACGGCATCGCGGGCAGTGGCGCGGCGGGCTTCTCCGGGGATGGCGGAGCCGCCGCCGGCGCCTTGCTGAACGGCCCGCAGGGGCTGTTTCTGGATGGCGCCGGCGACCTCTATTTCGCCGACACCGGCAACCACCGCATTCGCCGCCTGGTGCCAGACCTGGCGATTTCTGACCCGGTGACCCAGTTGCCCGCCATCACCGTGGTCAATGGGATAAGCCTGCGCCAGGGTGCGGTGGCGCCCGGAGAGATCGCCACTATCTTCGGCACGGGCCTGGGACCGGACCCGGGAGTGCCCGGAGTCTTAGACGCGGATGGCGCGCTCCCCGGCACGCTGGGCGGCGTCGAAGTGCGCTTCGAGGGCACTTTGGCGCCCCTGTTCTACGCGCAAAGCGGGCAACTCAACGTGCAGGTGCCCTATACGGTCGCGGGCCGCGGGACGGCGAGCGTGGAAGTGCGTTACCAGGGGAAACTGGCGGCCGTGGCGAGTGTGCCGGTAGCGCCCTCCGCGCCCGCCATGCTGACGCTAGCGATTAACCCCGATGGGTCGCCCAATGCGGAATCCTCGCCCGCGCCGCGAGCCGCCTGGCTGACCTTTTACGCCACCGGCGAAGGCCTCACCGACGGACCGAATGTCGCGGGAATACCGGCGCGCGCGCCCTATCCGCATCCGCTGCTGCCC
>JANYJN010000050.1 GCA_025358475.1 Candidatus Solibacter sp. | reverse complement strand
GGAACCGGCGCGCCCAACTCCGCCAGAATGGCCGCCGCGCCCGGACCTTCCAGCCCGATCGCCGCCGTGAGCGCCGTCACGTCCTCCAATTCCACCTGGTCGGCGATGATGTAGCGCTTGATGTGCGCGTGCACCTTCTGGCGCAACTCCGGCTCCGTGTCGATCAGAAAGTGGCCGGCGTGACAGAACAGACAGAGATCGGCCTGAATTCGCCCCTGCGGACTCAGCAGGAAGGCGTAGCACCCCGTCCCCGGTGTCATCTTCTTGACTTCGTTGCTGGTGATGGCGTGCAACAGGCGGGCGCGATCGCGGCCCCGCACCATAATCCGGCCGCGCCCGGAAAGATCCAGCCACCCCGCACCGTGGCGCAACGCTTCGTAACCCACTCCGCAACCCCCTCCGCAGCCCAGGCTCATCTTTTTAGTTTAGGCGATCCCTTTCAGGTAGGCCGAGATCAGAATGATGGCGAGGCCGGAAATGGCCGCTCCGAACAACTGCCGCGACCGGCGCGGATTGTTGGGAGCCGTCACTAGGATGGCGACGCTGAAGACGTGCAGCGCCAGCAGCATCTTGACGCCGAATAGCGAAGAGTACCGGACGGAGTGCCCGGGCTTCGAGAGGTAATTAAAGATTCCCGAAAGCACCAGGCCCGCCATGGCGGCGAAAACCGCCGGGCGGAACCGCCGCGCCGCGATCTCCTCCAGTGCCGTTCGCGCGTCGGGCGAAAGGGAAGCAGCCGAGGGAATCATCACAAATCGCGCGTACACAATCCCGCCGACCAGCGTCACTACCGACGATATGTGCACCCATCGCATGATTACCGTTAGAGTCTCGCCCATATTAGGTGAGTATACTCGCCTTATGGGCGCCTTATGATCCACGAGATTCTTCCCGTCGGCATGTTGCAGTGCAACTGCTCCATTTTCGGCGACGAAACCACCCGCCAGGCCATGGTGATCGATCCCGGGGACGAGACGGACCGCATCCTGGAAGTGGTGGCACGGCACACTCTCACCGTCACCGCCATCGTGATCACGCACGCCCACATCGATCACATCGGCGGCGCGCAGAAGCTCAAGCTGGCCACTGGCGCCCCGGTATATATGAACCTAGAGGACAGCGAACTTCAGGACATGCTCGACGTGCAGGCCGGTTGGCTCGGCGTGCGCACGCCGGACGCCGTGGAGATCGACGTCCCGTTGAAGGATGGCGACAAACTCCTGGTGGGCGCTACCGTGGTACACGTGCTCCACACGCCGGGCCACACACAGGGGAGCATCTGCCTCTGGCTACCCAGCGAGCGCAAACTGGTCTCTGGCGATACTCTTTTCCGCGACGGGATTGGCCGCACCGATCTCCCCGGCGGCGACGGGCGCCAGATTCTGGAATCCATCCACGGCCAACTGATGGGACTTCCCGGCGAGACGGAAGTCTTCCCCGGCCATGGCGACGCCACCACCATAGCCCGCGAAAAAGGCTCCAATTACTTCCTGAAAGGCTTGTGAAACGGGCTCCGCGAGGGGAAGTGCGGGGTAATGGGAAGACGGCGCGGCCAGTACGCTGGAGCGGTCGCTCAGGGTGGTTCGCCGGCCCCGCCATTGTTGCCGGCGCCAGTGGTGGGGCCGGTTTCCTGCTACTCTGGCACCGTGCCGAATCAACTGGTAATCCCCGGGCCTGAGATCCGCGAGATGGGCCGTGCCGCCCTGGATCTGGTGGCGGAATATTACGACACGCTGGCCACGCGCGCCGTGCTGCGTCCCACCACATCGGCCAATCTGCGGCGGCTGCTCGACGAGCCCGCGCCAACCACCGGTCAGCCGTTCGCCGACCTGCTGGAAACGGTGCGGGAGGTGGTGGTGCAGTATAGCCGCCACGCCGGCCACCCGCGATGCTTTGGTTACGTCTCTTCGCCGGGCACGCCGGTGGCGGCGATGGGCAGCATGATCGCGGCGGCCTTCGCCATCAACGTGACTTGCTGGCGAAGCGGGACGGCGGCCGCCGAAATGGAGTTGCTGTGCATCCGCTGGATCCAGGAGATGCTGGGGTATCCGGCGGATGGGGCGGGACTGCTGGTGAGCGGGGGATCGATGGCGAATTTTGCCGGGATCGCCGCGGCCCGGAGCGCCAAGGCGCCCGGCAACGTGGTCCGCGACGGCATGGGCGGCATCCGCATGCGCCTGTACGTTTCCGAGGAGGGGCACTTTTCCATCCGCAAGGCGGCGGCGATGCTGGGCATCGGCGCGGCCAACGTGTGCTCCGTGAAGACGGACGCGGACCTGCACATGGACATGGCGGAGCTCCAACGCCAGGTGCGCGAGGATCGCGAGGCCGGCTACCTGCCCTTCTGCGTGGTGGCGAGCGCTGGGACAGCCGGGACGGGAGCGATGGACCCGATCGGAGCGATCGCCGATTTCGCGCACGCCCACAATCTTTGGCTGCACGTGGACGGCGCCTATGGCGGGTTCTCGGCGATGGCGCCCTCCGCCCGCGCCTTCTTCCGCCGCATTGGCGAGGCCGATTCGGTGGCGCTGGATCCGCACAAGTGGCTGTACCTGCCGGTGGGCTGCGGTTGCGTTCTCTACCGCGACCCGGCAGCGGCCCGGGCGGCGTTTAGCGAGAACGCCGAGTACACCCGCGTGATCGGCCTGAAGGATGACGAAGCTTTCGCTTTCTGGGATTACGGGCCGGAGCTTTCGCGCCCGTTTCGCGCGCTGGATTTATGGCTGCTCTTGAAATCTGCCGGTACCGAAGCCATCGCCGAGGCGATTGAAAGTAATATCGCCTGCGCGAAGTACTTCGCTGACTTGGTGAGAGCGACGGACGATTTTGAAATGCTGGCGCCGGTGGATCTCTCCATCTTCTGCTTCCGCTACCGGCCGCGCGGATTCCCGGGCGACCTGGATTCGCTCAACGAGCGCATCATGCTGGAGGTGCAGCGCGGCGGCGGCAGCTATCTCTCTAACACGCGCGTCCATGGGGTGTTTGCGCTGCGCGGGTGCGTGCTCAACTACCGCACGACGAAGCGCGACATGGAAATCTTGCTGGAGGATGTGCGCCACGCCGTGCGCTTGGTGTTGTGACCGCGAGAATTGGTGCGGCCGCAAACCCGCTCGCTGAGAAGCTGTGAAATAATGCGGTTCGCCGGCGCAACCGCCTGCGCCACCACTGGCAAGTGTCCTGGCTGCAAAGGTGGGCAGGCGCTGTCTGTCGCCTGCCAATTCCTGTCTGGGGCGGATGCTAAATGTCGAGATTCTTCACGTCCAGCGCGTTCTCTTCGATGAACTTGCGCCGGGCCTCGACATCCTCGCCCATCAGGGTGGAGAAGATTTCTTCGCTCTTCACGGCGTCTTCGAGGCGCACCTGTAGCAGCGTGCGCTTCTCCGGATTCATGGTGGTGTCCGCCAGTTGTTCGGCGTTCATTTCGCCGAGCCCCTTGTAGCGCTTCACGCTGGCGTCCTTCTTGCCTTCCTTCTTGACGTAGTCCAGCAACTCCGCCCAGTTCGGTTGGGAATCGCGATGCTCGTTTTTCACCACCACGAAGGGCGGTTCGTTGAACTTCGCGATGGTGCGCGCTAAAGCCCGGAACCGGCGGAACTCCGGCTGCGCAGCCAACTGAATCCCGACGCTACGTTCCGCCCCAGTGGAGTCACGGTACACCGCGGCCCAGGTGGAGTGCTCCTCGTCGTTGCGCATCTCCGGATTCAAGCCCTTCTCCTGGAGCGCTTCAAACACCGGCTTCAGGTTCTCTTCCACCTGGAAATCGGCTTTGTGGTCGATCTGAAAACGGACATCCCCCACAACTTCGACGGCCCGGGAATCGCGCAGCCGCCGCTCCACTTTGTGGAACATCAACTGGTATTCGTCCAGGTTCAGCAGGAAGGTGCGCAACTCCTGCCCTTCCATGATGGACTTCGGCACGCCGTCGCCGTTGGAGTGGATTTCGACCGTCACATTCTCGGTCGCCCGCCGCATGATCTCCTTGGTGAATTCCTTCTCGTCCTTAATATACTTTTCGCTCTTGCCCTTTTTGATGCTGTACAGCGGCGGTTGCGCGATGTACACCTTGCCGCGCGTGATCAGCTCGTTCATGTGCCGGAAGAAGAACGTCAGCAGCAGGGTGCGGATGTGGGAGCCATCGACATCGGCGTCCGTCATGATGATGATCTTGTCGTAGCGCAGTTTCGCCACGTCGAAATCGTCCTTGCCGATACCGGTGCCGAGCGCCGTAATCAGGCAGCGGATTTCCTCGTGGCCCAGCATCTTGTCGTAGCGCGCCTTCTCCACATTGAGGATTTTTCCCTTAAGCGGAAGAATGGCCTGGAACCGCCGTTCCCGTCCCTGTTTCGCGGTGCCGCCGGCGCTTTCTCCTTCCACCAGGAAAATCTCGCAAAGTTTGGGATCCTTCTCCTGGCAATCCGCTAGTTTCCCGGGAAGGCCGCCGGAATCAAGCGCGCCCTTGCGCCGCGTCAGGTCCCTCGCCTTGCGCGCCGCTTCCCGCGCCCGCGAGGCTTCGATGGCCTTGCCGACGATCTTCTTACCCACCGCCGCGTTCTTCTCAAAGTACTCGCCCAGCTTGTCGTTGACAAACTGCGTCATCTGGCCGGCGATATCGCTGTTGAGCTTGCCCTTGGTCTGGCCCTCGAACTGCGGCTGCGGCACCTTCACGCTGACCACCGCGGTGAGACCTTCCCGGACGTCGTCGCCGGAGAGATTCTCCTTCACATCCTTGAACAACCCCGCGCTTTGACCAAAGGCGTTGATGGTGCGCGTCAGCGCGGAGCGGAATCCGGAGAGGTGCGTACCGCCATCCACCGTGTTGATGTTGTTGGCGAAGCTGAACACGTTTTCCGAGTAGCCGTCGTTATACTGCAGGGCCACTTCCATCGTGATGGTGCCCTTGTCGGGTATGTCGCGGTCCGCCTCGAAGTGAATCGGCTTTTCGTGCAGAACGCTTTTGCCGCGATTCAGGTGCTTGATGAATTCGCTGATCCCGCCCTGGTACACGAACTCGGTCGCCTTCTCCGGGTCCGTCCGCTCGTCCGTCAGCGTGATTTTGAGTCCCTTATTCAAAAATGCCAGTTCGCGCAGCCGCTGCGCCAGCGTGTCATAGTTGAACACCGACGCTTCCATGATGGTCAGGTCGGGTTTGAACGTCACCCGTGTACCAGTCTTCTTGCCGGCTTTGCCCGTCTTCGCCAGGGGCGCCTTGGGAATGCCGCACGCGTATTCCTGCTGCCAGGTATAACCCTCGTTCCAGATCTCCAGCTCCAGGCGTTCCGAAAGCGCATTTACGCAGCTCACGCCCACGCCGTGCAGACCGCCCGAAACCTTGTAACTCTTGGAATCGAACTTCCCGCCGGCATGCAGCTTGGTCATCACCACCTGCGCCGCCGAGACGCCCTCCGATTCCATGATGCCCGTCGGGATGCCGCGGCCGTCGTCCGTCACCGTGACCGAGTTGTCGTCATGGATAATCACGGTGATTAGCGTGGCGTAGCCGCCCAGGGCTTCGTCCACCGAGTTGTCCACTACTTCATAGACCAGGTGGTGGAGACCCATTTCACCGGTCGAGCCGATGTACATGGCCGGACGAAGACGCACCGCCTCAAGCCCTTCGAGCACCTTGATACTGCTGGAATCGTAAACATCTGCCCCACCGGGGTTAACTTCGTTTGGCATAGTTCCTTACTGGTTTGATAACTTCAGATTCTCATCGGCATGACGACATAGCGGTACTGATCCACGATGCCGTCGCCGGCCGGCCGCATTTCGCCGGCGCTCTTCTGATCCTTGAGTTCGAAGGCCACCTGATCCTGCGAAATCGCGCGCAGAAAGTCGAGCAGGTACTGGGCGTTGAATCCGATTTCGATATCCGGCCCGTTGTACTCGCTGGACACGCTCTCTTCGCTCTCTCCGGTTTCCACGCTGGAAGAGAAGACGCGCACCTCGCCGGCCGCGAACTGAACCCGGATGGCCCGGGAGCGCTCGTCGGCAAACTGCGCCACGCGTTCGATGGCCGACCGGATTTCCGCCTTTTCGAGCTTGGCGATGAACTGGTGATCCTTGGGCAGCACGCGTTCGTAATCCGGGAAGTTGCCGGTGAGTTTGCGGGTGATCAGGAGGCGGTGTCCCACCTGAAAGAACAGGTGGTTGTCGTCGCCCGCCACGATCGCCTTGGTGTCGGCTCCCGCATCGTCGCTCAACTTGGTGAGTTCGTTCATCGCCTTTTTGGGAATCAGCGCGCGAAAGGGTTTATCCGCCGTGCCGCTCTCGGCCGGCGAAGCCTGCACGTACGCCAGGCGATGGCCGTCGGTAGCCACCATGGTGAGCCCTTCCGGGCGCATCAACAGAAGGGCGCCATTCAATGTGAAACGCGATTCCTCGCTCGAAATCGCGAACGAGGTGCGGGCGATCATCGAGGCCAGCGTTTTGACCGGCACTTCGGCGATCGGCTCCGGCATCTCCGGCAGTTCCGGAAAACTCTCCCGCGACATACCCGCGATGCGGGTCCGCGAACGGCCGCTGGTGATGCTGGCCCAATGGTTCTCCAGGAACTTCATGTTCACGTCGCCATCCGGCAGCAAGCGCATGTAGTCCAACAACTTGCGCGCCGGGACCGTCCCCGAGCCTTCCTTCTTGACGCGGGCCGGGCAGGAGCAGCGGATGCCCAGTTCCAAGTCTGTGGCGGTCAACGTCAACCGGTCGTCCGCCGCTTCCAGAAGCACGTTCGAAAGAATAGGTATGGTGGTTTTTTTCTCCACCACGCCTTGAGACAGACTCAACTCACGTACCAGATCGCTCTTGTTGACGGTGAATTCCATGCCCACTGCTCCTAATCACTTCCCTGGCTATCTCAAGATGCATCGTAACAACCTGCATCGTAACAACCGCATTCCTAGGGCCTGTGCAACCTGTGAAAGAATACCTAAATTATACTAAAATAACCTACTTTCCGCCATGCCCGCGAGACAATCGCGGGCCGCGGAAAGCGCTTCCGGCGGGCGCTTGTCACATGATTCACACAGTTTTCCCTATGAGGGGAAAAACAGCAATTGTGCAAAACCGTATAAACTCACTGTAATGTGTCCATTAGGCTGTGAAGTAACCTGTTCAATTCGGCTTCGATGTGACGCAGTTTCTCGATTTTGTTGATGGAGTGAATCACCGTGGTATGATGCTTGCCCCCGAACGCCCGCCCGATCTCGGGCAGGGATGCGTTGGTCAGTTCCTTGACCAGGTACATCGCCACCTGGCGCGGATACACTACCTTCTTCGTATTGCTCTTTTCCTTCAGTTGCGATTGCTTCACCTGAAACTTTTCGGCCACAGCCTTCTGGATGGCATCGATGGTTACCCGGCGGTCCTGAACGTGCACCAGGTGCTTCAATACCTGCTGCGACATTTGCAGGTTGATGGGTGTTCCGGTGAGCGAAGAATAGGCGATCAGTTTGACCAGCGCCCCTTCCAGTTCGCGCACATTCGACTTGGTCTTGGAAGCCATGAAGGAGCGGACGTCGTCCGGTAGTTTGACGCCTTCCACCTCCGCCTTCTTGTCCAGGATGGCCATCTTGGTTTCGAGGTCGGGCGGTTGTATGTCCGCCAGCAGTCCCCATTCGAACCGCGAGCGCAGCCGCTCGAGCAGTCCCGGGATGTCCTTGGGCGGTGAATCGCTCGAAATCACGATCTGTTTCTGATGATCGTGCAACTCGTTGAAGGTGTGAAAGAATTCCTCCTGGGTGCGTTCCTTGTTGCCCAGCAACTGGATATCGTCCACCAGGAGCACGTCGGCCTCGCGATAACGCTGGTGAAACTGCGGCATGCGCTCCGTCCGGATGCACGAAATCATGTCGTTCATGAAGCGTTCGCTGGAGGTATAAATGATGCGCATGGCGCCATGCCGGTCGATCAACTCGCGCCCGATGGCGTGCATCAAATGGGTCTTGCCCATACCCACGCCGCCGTATAAAAACAGCGGATTGTAACTGCGCGAGGGGTTCGTCGCCACGGATTTCGCCGCCGCGTGAGCGAACTGGTTGCAGGCCCCCACGACAAACGAATCGAAGGTAAATTTCGGGTTGAGCGCCGACGAAGAAACATCGGCCTCGCTGGGTCCACCGTTCGCCGACGAGGATGTTATGGCTTGCGCGGCGCGCGGAGCCATCGTCTCATAACTAACCCGCCGCAGAGGAAGCGCGAGTTGCGCTATCCCGGTGAGGATCAGACTCGCATACTCCGTTTCCAGCCACGCCCGAGTCTCCCGATCGGGCACCGAAACATACAAAGTGTCGCCTTCCAGGCCGACCAGCGTCGTGCCCTTGAGCCAATTGTCGAATCCTTCGGCACTGACCTTTTGTTGCAGATAGTTACGTAGTTGATCCCAATAATTCATCAATTTTTAGATACTAAGAGCACAGTATTTCCACAGGTTTTCCCACAATGGCGTAGACTCCGTAAATGTCGACTCCCGAAAGAATCGCCAGTGCAGCACCGGTGACGCCGCACCACCTTCGCAGCTTCCGTGCCCTTAACCGAGAAGTAGAATAGCACAGCAAATCGTCTTCTTTTCAAGTTTATAAATGCTTTATTTTGTGTGACATCCCCATAACGTTTGACATCAGTTATGTTTCCGCGTAAAAATAGAGTTTTACGCTGAGCGGGAGTAACTCAGTTGGTAGAGTGCGACCTTGCCAAGGTCGATGTCGCCGGTTCGAATCCGGTCTCCCGCTCCATATTTCCGTCCTGCCGATTGCCATGAAACGCCTTATTCTTCTCCCCGTAATTTGGCCGCTGGTTGCGTTCTCAGCGATGGCCCAAGACTACAAACTGGAATCGCTCGCCACGGCCGCGCCGAGTTTGCCAAGTGCCTACGCGGCGGCGATCCAGGCCCAAGGGGTGCGCATCAACGGCGCCTCGGGTGCCTGGTGCGAAGTCTGGCTGGCTAAATCCCTACCGGTGGGCGCCAAACCGGACGACGCCGCGATTTCCTTCGGCATTGCCCAGGGGACCCTTCTCGGCGTGATCCGCTTTCCCGGCAAGGGCGCCGACCGCCGCGGTCAGGTAATCCCAGCGGGCGTTTACACCCTCCGCTATAGTTTGTTCCCGGTGGACGGCGCCCATTCCGGCGTGGCCCCGCAACGCGATTTCGCCCTATTGACCCCGCTCGTGGCCGACCCGGACCCTGCTGCCAAACCGGCTTTTGCCGACCTGGTCAAGATCAGCGGCAAAGCATCGGGCACGCCGCATCCCGCCGTCCTTTCGCTAGAAACGCCGCCCGCGGGCGCAGCCGCTCCCTCCCTCGTCAAGGAAGGCGAACACGATTGGACGCTGACCGTCAAAGCGGGCGACATCACCTTCTCCATGATCGTAGTCGGCAAGTTCGAAGAATAACGGTCTGCTTGCCGGTTGGTGGCGCTCAGAAACTAAAGGGTGCGTGGTCTACGTTATCCAATTGAGTACTGGTACGCTGGCCCAGGGCTCGTGTATATTCCTGGATAGATGAACGCCGCGTATGCAGCCCCAAACACCATCCGGCAAGAATGCTGGCCCCTGGTACCAGATCGCCTGGAGGACCTGGGCGTACCGCGCTCGGTGGTCGCCGATCTAGTACTGCGCTACCTGTGGCTCCACGGCTCGGGGACCCTGGCTCTGTTGAACGAGACCCTTAAGCTGTCGTTCCCGCTACTGGAAACGCTCTTCCATCAGTTCCGCAACCAGCAGTTATTGGAAGTGAAGGGAATGACGGGCAACGACTATTCGTTCTCCCTGACGGCGAGCGGGCGAGCCCAGGCCGCCGGGCGCAACGATGTCTGCCAGTACGTGGGTCCGGCGCCGGTTTCCATCCAGCAATATCAGAAAGTAGTGAAGGCGCAGGCGGCGCATGTCCGTTTGAGCCGGGAAAGCCTGCGCCAGGCTTTCGACGACCTGGTCCTGCCCGATGGCTTGCTGGATCAACTCGGTCCCGCGCTGATAGGCCAGCAGTCCCTGTTCCTTTACGGGGGCACGGGGAACGGCAAGACCAGCATCGCCGAGCGTATCCTGCGCATCTATCACGACGCCATTGTGGTGCCCTACGCGGTGGAAGTGGACGGCCATATCATTTGTCTCTTCGACCCCGTGGTCCACAAACAACTGCCGCTTCACGACGACCTGCTGGATCCGCGCTGGGCGGTTTGCGAGCGGCCTTGCATCACGGTGGGCGGCGAGTTGTCGGCACCGATGCTGGAACTCAGGCTGGACGAATCCACTAAGGTCTTTATCGCTCCCTGCCAGATGAAGGCCAACAATGGCATCCTGGTCATCGACGATTTTGGCCGGCAGATGCTGGCGCCGCGCGACCTGCTGAACCGTTGGATTGTTCCCCTGGACCGGCGCGTGGATTACCTGACCCTCTCCTCTGGGATGAAATTCCAGGTGCCCTTCGAGATGATGGTGGTGTTCTCCACCAACCTGGATCCTCACGATCTGGCGGACGAGGCCTTTCTTCGGCGCATTCAGACCAAGGTGATGGTGGATAATGTCACTGCCGAAGTCTTCGAGGAAATCTTCCGCCGGGTGATGCAGGCGCAGCAGGTGCCTACCGAACCCGGGTGTGCCGAGTACCTCCGTGGGCGCTGTGAAGAGTACGTCGTCAAGGTGCTGCGCGCCTGCTATCCGATGGACGTCTATCGTTTAGTGAAAGCGATCAGCGAATATGAAGGCCGTCCGGTGAGGATGACGCACGCCAACATCGACCGTGCCGTCGCTCTCTACTTCGCCGCGCCCCAACCCAAAGTGGCATAAACACTTTCCTGTCGCCAAACTCGCGTCTCCGCGCGTAGGTCACTCCCCAAGGAACTGTGAAATATTCGACCCCGAGTGGAACAGGCAGGCGTTTGCGCCTGCCAACCGCATTATTTCACAGCTTCTCAGTGTCGCGGCTCCGGTGATTCACGCATGAGGATCCACGGAGTGGGCGATTGCTATTGTTCTTTATTAACTATAAATATCCACTATAAGAACCGTAGTCATAGGCCCTGTGGAAAGTGTGGAAGGCAAGCTAACGCCTAGAAAAACCAGATAGTTCCGAGTGCGTATGGCAGCGGATAAAGGCCTGCAAAAGGAGGGAAAACGAGTGGTGTCATGCGATTTTCACAATTTTCCTTATGCCCTGCGAAAGAGCAATTGTGGAAAACTAATTAAGTTGTTTGTTATAAGACCTTTCGATTGTGAAGTAGTCTGTTGAAGACCTGATTGTACGTTTATTGTTATGCATTGAGCGGTAATCGTGGGGGATATAGCGCGTACACAGCAAAAGAGACTACATTTTCGCCCTCCCTCCTGTGTCTAGCGACACAATTCGCTAGATCGCAAGCTCTCGAACGATGAAAATATACACAAATTCTATTTTTTGCCTTCCATTCGCGTATAAATACAACACTTTTTTTTCTTGAATCGTGCCGAACTTCTGTGTGATACTCCTTACAAATCCAGACTTTTCCAGTAGTGTGCTCCTTCGACGGCATAGTGAAGGGTTTGGAAATTGCGTTCCCAAACACACAGGGAGGAAGCCAAGACGTGACGACCAAGCTCTCGGCCGGGTCTGTGAGGGCGGGTGTCCGGTCCCATTCTTCCCGCCCCCCATCGTCTCAATTTCATCCCCAACCCAAAACGAATCATAAGGAGTGGTAAAGTGTCCAAGTTGCGCTTCCCACATGGAATCCCATTCGGCGTCGGGTGCGTCCTGATGCTTGCCTTTGTTTCGGTACCGTCCCCGGCACAGATTGTTGTCAAGAACGATGACGTAACTTTCAAATTTGGTATTCAGGGCCAACTCTGGGCCGATTGGACGCAGGATTCCTCCGGCACCCAAGGCTACCAACAAAACTTCTATCTCCGGCGGGCGCGCATCATTATCGGCGGCGACATAGGCAAGGACATCGACTTTTTCGTCGAAACCGACGATCCCCGGCTCGGGATCACGCCGAAGAACCTAGCTTCCGGATTCATTCTTCAGGACGCGATGCTGCGGTGGAAGCCGACCAAGGAGTTTCAGGTGAGCGGCGGTCTGTTATTCGTACCGTTTAGCCGTAACGCATTACAGTCCACGGTAAGCTATATCACGCTGGATTTAAGCGCGGTGTCCGTCGTAAACAACGGCGCCACGCAATCGTCAGCGCTGCGCGACGTGGGTTTTCAGTTCAACGGGTTCCTTGCCAAGGACCGTCTGCTATACCGGGTGGGCGCTTTCTCCGGCGAACGCGATGCCAACGCCCACAATTCCCTACGGACCGCCGGCTACGTGCAATACGATTTCTTCGACCGCGAGAAGGGATACCTCTTCACCGGCACTGCACTGGGTAAACAGAAGATTCTGGCCGTGGACGCCGGCTTTGACACGCAGAGTTCCTATCGCGGATATTCGGCCAATATCGCCACCGACATACCGGTCAACAACGGCGACGAGGTGGCGGGCCAATTCCAGTACTATCACTATGACGGCAGGCAAAAATTCACCGCGATACCCGACCAGAACGATTTCCTGTTGGAGGCGGCGTACTATATCCACCAGGCTAAGTTCCAGCCGTTCCTGAAGTATGAATCGCAAGCCTTCGTCGCGGCGGCGAATGCCACCAGGGACATCAACCGCTTCGGACTGGGCGCCAATTACTACATTCGGGGACAGAACCTGAAGTGGACCTGCCAGTATCTGCGCGCCATGCCGCAGGACGGCTCGCCCCTCAAGCCCACTAATGAGTTCACCATGCAACTTCAGCTCTTTTACTACTAATGAAGGGCAACCGAAACCGTTAGCCAAACCGCAGGAGACGCAACCATGGCAGCCAGTCAAAACCAAGTGGTATCGCAGACGATCCAACACCCCGGCATCAACCGCTGGTGGCGGGTAGTGGGCGGGCTCTCAATGAACCTAGCTCTCGGCACTCTTTACGCGTGGAGCGTGTTCGTAGCCCCGCTGGAAAAACAATTCGGGTGGAAGCGGGCACAAACCTCCATGGTATTCACCATCGCCGTGGTGGTGTTCGCCCTCACGTTCGTGTTAGCCGGACGCATTCAGGACAAGTACGGCCCGTTCTACTGTTCCCTGACGGGCGGGATCCTGGTAAGTCTGGGATTCTTCCTATGCTCCTACACCACCAGCCTCACCTACCTGTTCATCTGCTTCGGGGTGATTGGCGGGTTAGGCAACGGCTTCGGCTACGCTACGCCGATTCCGGTGATGGCCAAGTGGTTTCCGGACAAACGGGGCCTCGCCGTGGGTCTGGCGGTAGGCGGCTATGGCGCGGGGTCGGCCATCTTCGGGCCGCTCTCGCAGTTGAAACTGATTCCCGCCTATGGCCTTCCGGCCACCTTCCAGATTCTGGGCGGCATCTTTCTGGTGATGACGCTGGTGGGCGCCTTCCTGCTGAAAAATCCGCCGGCCGGGTACAAGCCCGCGGGATGGATTCCGGCCGCCGCCTCCAAATCCGCCGCCACCACCTACGAATTCAGCCCCGGAGAGGTGCTGCGCACACCCACGTTTTATCTGATGTGGGTGGCTTACGCGCTGGGCTGCTCCGCCGGTCTTATGGTGATTAGCCAACTGGTGCCATTCGCCAAGAGCGTGGGCATCGCGGCCGCCGCGCTATCCACCATGACGCTGGTGGTGGGAGCGTGCGGCAATGCCTCGGGGCGCATTCTGTCGGGCTGGATGTCTGATAGACTAGGCCGCATCAACGTGTTGCGCACCATGATCGGCATCTGTGTGATCGCTATGCCGGCGCTCTACGCGGCGGGAGGCGACGTGGCCATGCTGTACCTGGCGGTATTTGTAGTTTACTGGTGCTACGGTACGCAACTCTCCGTGAACGGCGCCGCCACATCGGACTTCTGGGGCACTAAGAACGCGGGCATCAATTACGGCATGCTGTTCACCGCTTGGGGAGTGGCCGGGATCATCGGCCCGCGCATTGGTGGAGTGCTGTTCGATAAGTACCACAACTATCAGGCGGCGTTTTATACGGCGGCCGCGCTGGCCGCGGTAGCTCTGGTATGCGAAATGTTCGCCAAGCGGCCCGCCGTTCCGCAGCTTAGAAGTTAAATATGAATCGCACCCTCACGGTCGCGGCTCTGACCGGAGCCGCGACCGTGAGGGAGCGATTTCCTTCATTGCAGGCAGGACTTTACGAAAGGATTTCCGATGTCAACCACATCTCAACCGAATATAGACTCCACCCTCAACGAAAATCGTGTCTTCGAATGCTCCAATGAGTTTCGCTCCCATGCCCACATACGCAGCATGGAAGAATATGAGCGTCTTTATAAAGAAGCCGAGACCGACCCCGAAAAGTTCTGGGGTGAGATCGCTTCCCAACTGCACTGGTTCAAGCCTTGGGACCAGGTGCTGGACTGGAAATGCCCATGGTCCAAGTGGTTCTCCGGCGGCCAGATCAACCTGTCTTATAACTGCCTGGACCGCCATGTAGCTAGCCACCGGCGGAACAAAGCCGCGATCATCTGGGAAGGCGAACCGGGCGAAGTGGTGACGCTCACCTACCAACAACTACTGATAGAGGTGTGTAAGTTCGCCAACGTTCTGAAGTCGCTGGGCATCCAAAAGGGCGACCGCATCGCCATATATATGGGCATGTGTCCCGCCTTGCCAATCGCCATGCTGGCCTGCGCGCGCATCGGCGCTCCGCACACGGTGATTTTCGGGGGCTTCTCGGCCAACGCGCTAGTAGACCGCATCACAGACTCGCAGGCATCCATGGTAATCACCCAGGACGGCTCCTACCGGCGCGGCGCTGAGGTAAAATTGAAGCCCGCCGTGGATGAAGCCGTGCTCTCCTGCCCGTCGGTGAAAAATGTGGTCGTGTACCAAAGAACCGGCACGCCGCAAACCATGTTTGGCGGCCGCGATCACTGGTGGCACGAGCTGATGGCCACGGCCAGCGACGAGTGCCCCGCCGAACCGCTCGACGCCGAGCACCCGCTGTATCTTCTCTACACCTCCGGCACCACCGGCAAACCCAAAGGCATCCTGCACACCACGGGCGGCTACTCGGTGGGCACCTACATCACCGCCAAATGGGTCTTCGATATGAAAGACGAAGACATCTTCTGGTGCACCGCCGACATCGGCTGGGTGACCGGCCACAGCTACGTCATATACGGGCCGCTGCAGAACGGCGTCACCACACTGATGTACGAAGGCGCGCCGAACTTCCCGGAACCGGATCGCTTCTGGCGCATCATCGAACGCCACAAGGTCAACGTCTTCTACACCGCGCCCACCGCCATCCGCGCCTTCATGCGGTTCGGCGACCAATGGCCGGGGAAGCACGCCATGAACAGCCTGCGGCTGCTGGGAACGGTGGGCGAACCCATCAATCCGGAAGCCTGGATGTGGTACCGCGAACACATCGGCCACAACCGGTGCCCCATCGTGGACACCTGGTGGCAGACGGAAACCGGCATGATCATGATCGCGCCGCTGCCGGGAGCGACGCCGACCAAGCCGGGTTCCGCCACGCGCGGCTTGCCGGGCGTGATCGCCGACGTGGTCACGCGGGAGGGCGAGCCCGTGCCGCCGGGCGGCGGAGGGTTCCTGGTATTGAAGCGCCCGTGGCCCGCCATGCTACGCACCATCTATGGCGACCCCAAGCGGTATGAGGACCAGTACTGGTCGCAGATTCCCGGTATGTACTTCACCGGCGACGGAGCCCGCAAAGACAAGGACGGTTATTTCTGGATCATGGGCCGCATCGACGACGTGATCAACGTCTCGGGCCACCGCCTCAGCACGATGGAGGTGGAGAGCGCCCTGGTGGCTCACCCCAAGGTGGCCGAGGCGGCGGTGGTGGCCAGGCTGGACGATATCAAGGGCCAGGCGATTGCCGCGTTCGTCACCTTGAAATCCGGCCACGCA
>JANYJN010000463.1 GCA_025358475.1 Candidatus Solibacter sp. | reverse complement strand
CACGGGGCTACTATCTTTCGCCCTACGGGCTGGCCGGATGCCGAACGTAATGCGGGCGTCGTTGTCCCAGCGCTGGCGCACTGGGCTACTATCTTTCGCCCTACGGGCTGGCCGGATGCCGAACGTAATGCGGGCGTCGTTCTCCCAGTGCTGGCGCACTGGGCTACTATCTTTCGCCCTACGGGCTGGCCGCGCTGGGCTACTATCGTTCGCCCTACGGGCTGGGCCGCATGAAATTCGTCGCGGCGCGCGAAGTCTATGGAATCACTGCTTGCGCTCCAGCGCCACGAGCGTTTCCACCAGATAGTAGTCGCCGTAGGTCAAGGTCACGTCGCTGGGACGGGTGCTGCAGCCGTGGCGCAGGATACCGTCGTCGGAAAGATAGCGATCGATCAGGCTCTGCACGATGGCCTCGGCCTGCTTGCGATAGCCGGCGGCGCGAGTGGTGTCCGGATCGAGTTCGGCGAGGTTCCGCAATCCACCCGCGAGGATGGCGGCGGCCGAGGTGTCGCGATTGCGGAACAAGACGCCTTCATCGTCGAAGTCGTACCACGGAACGCCGTCCTCGGGTAGATGCCGCACTGTGTAATCGGCCAGCTTGGCGGCGGTGGCGAGCAGTTGGGGATCACGCGTGGCGCGGTAAGCTTCGGTGAAGCCGTAGAGGGCCCAGGCTTGGGCGCGCGACCATGCCGAATCCGCGGAGAATCCCTGGTGCGTATGGGTGAAAACCATTTCGCCCGGCGCGGCGTGATTCGGGAAATTGACGATACTTCCGCTGGATGTGAAGCGCTGGCGATTGTCGCCGGGATTGTAGTGTACGCTCTGGATGGCGCTGCCGTCGGGGCGCACCAGCCACTGAGCGCTCTTGAGCGCGTGCTTGCGGCCGAGTTCCAGCCACTGGGGATCCTTGGTTTCCTTGGACGCCCACCACCAGATTTGCAGGTTCATCATGGTGTCCATGATGGTGTCGTCGCCGTTCACGTCCCAGGAGGCGACCAGATTGGTCAGCGGGTTGTACAACTCCTTCAGCCGGGCGGCTGCGCGCAGGCCGCCGGCGCGGTATTTGGCATCGTGGGTGGCTGCATAGGCTGCCACCGAAGAGTAGTAGTTCAAGAAGCCGGTGTCGTGATTCTCTTTCCGCTCGTTGCCCAGCAAACGGCTGGTCCACAACTCGGCCCACTTCTTGTAGCGGTCGTCCCTTGTATAAGCGTAGAGCTGCCAGAGTTCGCCGGGCCAGAAGCCGCCGGTCCAGAAATAGCCCTTCTGCCGGTTCCACTCCCCGGTGTTGGTGTCGCCTTCGGTGAAGAAGCCGAGTCCGGCGCCCTTGGCGTAGGATGCGGGGTCGCCCGCCGCGACAAGGGGTTCGAAGCGCTGGGCGGTGCGGTCGGCGGCTTTCTTGAGGAGCGCGATGGCCTGGGCGTAGGTGCGGTGTTGGGCGGGAGATTGGTTGGCAGTCGGAAGCGCCTGCCCCGCCGATATTTGGGCCGGATCGGCAAGCTTGACGCTGGTTTCGTATACCAGGTTGGCGAAGCGTTCGCGGGTGGCGCGGGGGGCATTGGGGACCAGGCTGCCGCCGTGTGTGCGATCACCGTCGCCGGGGGCGTTGACGATGAGGGCCTCGGTGTTTTCCTGGTCCCACATGGCGGCGGCGTACCACTCCGCCGAATTGTTGGTCAGGGTGAGAGGAAAGAGGTAATTGGCGGCGTCCTGAATGGGAGATGCCAGTTGACCGTTCGGTCCCAGCAGGGCCAGGCCGAGATCCTGGCCGGGTAGTTCGGTGCTGCCTGCCGTGGTCCCAGGGACGACCACCTGGTGACCCCAGGTAACCACCGCGAGCATGTGTGGCGCGAGGCTGGTCATGATGGGATCGATGCCGGGTTTTTTGGGCAGCGCCGCCGCCAACAAAAGTCCGGCGCCAGCGCTGGGGTTGCCCGTGAGTGTGATGCGGTGGTGAAACCCGTGTTCGCCCGCCCACTGAGTGAAACGGCTGACCATATCGACAGTCTTGCCGCCGACCTTCCAGCCCTTGAATTCGTACTCGCCGATGGAACGCACCGGCCCGCTTGCCAGCACGCGCCACTTGCGCTCGGCGACCTCGGCCACCGGCGTCGCCTTGCCGTTGACCATGGCGGCCACCGAGCCGACGCCCAACGTGGGATCCACTTTGAAAATGTCGCGGCCGAGCGGGCTTTCCAGGTGGTACACGTACTCCGGCGCGGCGAAGAGATCCAGGTAGAGTCCGGGGCGGCGTTTGCCATAGATATCGATGGCGTTGCGCTTGTCGAAGTAGATGCGCCAGGCGATGTCGTCGGATTCCCATCCCAGGCCCTCGTAGCGCGTGGCGAACTTCATGGCAGTGCGCACGGGATACCTGCCGCGCAAGCGCTGTATGGCCGCCTGATCGCCATAGGCGATGGTCACGATGCGGGTCTGGCCGGCGGCGAGATCGATCTGGAAGACGAGTTCGTCGAGCTTGCCGTCGCCATTCAGATCGTCGGCCTGCGAGGGGAGTTCGGCGGCCTGCATCACGCGCGCGTCGTCGGCGAGACTGGCCGCGTTGGTGGCCACCACGATGGCGTTGGCCGCATTGAAAGCCGGGTCGATGCGCTTCAGTTGCGCGACGGTGAGCACGACGTTCTCGGTCCGCGCAATGGCGGCGGGATTGGCGATGGAGAGTTGGATGCGCTGGATGCGCGGCGCCGCGTGCAGAGCCGCGGCGGCCAGCGCAACAGTGAGCGCGTAGCGAGTAAGTTTCATTTCCTAGCTTAGTACAGAGTTTCACAAATACGGTCCCGTATTTCGGGAATACCGGCCGGGCTTAGATGGGGAGCTGCTGGGATGCGGCTCCACCGAGCGTACCGATTCGCAGGTTGGACTGGGAGTTGCTGGTGGGTAGGCATGACAGACACGAAGAAATGCGCTCATCCGCCTTGCAAATGCCTTGCGGCAAAGGGTAGCGATTACTGCACTCCGTACTGTAGCGACGCGGGGAGCACGACAGAGATCTCCTGCGACTGTGGCCACAAAGGTTGCACTCTTCAGGTAGCGGCGGGACCGGCACCAGTGGAGGTTGCATAAAAACACGCTACGCATTTGGGTCCGGGGCCAGATGCCTTGCGTGGTAGGCAAAATCTTTATAGGCGGGCGCAGAAGAAGGCGGGTGGGGACACACCCGTGGCATTTTAAGGCGTCTAGCTTTTATAATGGCCGTCATGCGTAATGTATTAGCCGGTTTTCTGCTTTTCGCCATGGTCGCGTTGACGTCCATGGTGGCCCAGGACAAAAAAGCGCCCACCAAGCTCGTGTTCGCCGCCAAGAACGGCAAAGTCACGTACGACC
>JANYJN010000453.1 GCA_025358475.1 Candidatus Solibacter sp. | reverse complement strand
CAGGAGTTGCGCCATACCGTGCTCGGCGCACTGAAAGCGCAGGAGTTCCAGCGCACCATGGTTGCCAGGTTCTTGCACGATTCGGTGGGACAGAATCTCACCGCACTGGGACTGCAACTGGATTTGATCCGCATGGACCTGGAGAGTGTCTCGCCCGATACGTGCCGGCGCATCGGCGATATCCAGAAACTGCTCGAGGAAATGATGGAAGGGGTGCGGGAATACAGCTACGAGCTGAATCCCTCCACCGTGGAACGGGCTGGACTGCGGCCCGCGCTGGACCGCCTGGCGGGGAGGATGCGGACCCGTTTTCCAGGCACGCTGCGCCTCAATGTAGACCCTTCTTTGAAGCTGGACCCGAAGCTGGCCAGCGCCCTATTCCAGATCTTGCAGGAGGGCGTGGAGAACGCCGTACAACATTCCGGTTGCTCCACAATTGAAATCGCGGTAAAGTCCACACGTACCGGTACCGTCTTGGAAGTGCGCGATAATGGGCGAGGCTTCGATCCGGCGGATCTGGTCTCCGGACGCCGGGGACTGGGGCTGCTGAGTATGGAGCACTACGCCGCCCAGGCTGGCCTGGAACTGGTAATTACGAGTACACGGGAAACAGGAACCACGGTGCGGGCCGCGACGCCGGAAGCCGCTGAGAGATAACTATGCCGTTCGACATTGTGCTTGTCGATGATCATAAGCTGGTTCGCGATGGCGTGCGAACCATTTTGGAACGCGGGGCGGAGTTCCGCGTGGTGGGGGAGGCCGAAAACGGCGCCGACGCCGTGCAACTCTGCAAGAAGACCGCGCCCGACCTGGTGTTGATGGATATCGGGCTGCCGGGGATGAACGGTATTGAGGCGACCACCGAGTTGCTCCGCCACTGCCCCGGCATCAAGATCGTGATTCTCTCCATGTACGACGATGAGAATTCGGTGGTGAGCGCGATCCGCAGCGGCGCGCGCGCCTTCGTGCTCAAGAAGGCGTCGTCGGCCGAACTGGTGGACGCGCTGCGCATCGTCGCGCGCGGTGGCAGCTATCTCAGTTCGCAGGTTTCCGACCGTTTGCTGCAACGCATCCAGCGCGGCGACCTGGATAGCCGCGATCGCAGCCCGCTGGAATCGCTGTCGCCGCGCGAACTTCAGGTGTTGCGCCTGGTCGCCGAGGGCAAGACCAGCAAGGATATCGCCGTCATGCTGGATCTCGGCCTGCAAACCATCCGCAGTTACCGGAAGACCATGATGAAGAAGCTCGGCGTCAATAATGTGGCTGGGCTGACCCAGCTTGCGCTGGCCGCTGGCATTACTCACTGGAACAAACCCGATGCTAACTCCCTGGGGTGACTTCGCCGTCACCGACGCTCACGTTCACTTCCTTTCCCGAAGCTTCTTCTCCGCTCTCGGTGCGCAGGCCGGCAAGACAGCCGAACAGGTGGCCGACTCGACAGGCTGGGTGCTGCCGCCGGAAGATCCGGCGGAGCTGGCGCACTCCTGGGCGGCGGAACTGGATGCGCAGGGCGTGGCCCGCGCCGCCTTGATCTCTAGCGTCCCCGCGGACGAGGCGTCGGTGGAGAGCGCCGTGGCGGAATGCCCGGACCGCTTCTTCGGGTTCTTCATGGTGAACCCGCTGGAAGAAAGCGCCGTGGAGCGCGTACAGATCGCGCTGCGCTGCGGTTTGCACGCCGTTTGCCTGTTCCCGGGAATGCACCGCTACGCTGTGTCCGACCCTCGCGCCGAAGCCGTGATTCGGGCGGCGGCAGCCTTCCCCGCCCGCGCCGTGTTCGTGCATTGCGGCGTGCTCACGGTGGGCGTCCGCCAGAAGCTGGGGCTATCCTCCCCCTTCGATATGCGGTTCTCCAACCCGCTGGAACTGCACTCCACAGCCCTGCACTATCCGGGGCTGAAGTTCGTCCTGCCGCATTTCGGCGCCGGCTACCTCCGCGAGGCGCTCATGCTGGCCGACCTTTGCCCGAACGTCTACCTGGACACCTCCAGCAGCAATTCGTGGATGCGCTATGAAGGCCTGGATCTGAAGACCGTGTTCCGTCGCGCGCTGGATGTCATGGGCGCGACCCGGCTGCTGTTCGGCACCGACTCCTCCTATTTTCCGCGCGGTTGGAACTATGAGATCTTCGAGGCGCAGACGCGCGCCATGCTGGATCTGGGGATCAGCACCACGGACGCGCGCCTGATTCTGGAGGAAAATCTGCCGCGGCTGTTCCAGCGGTAGGATAACTCTTATGGAGGTGGCAATTCAAATCCAAGTCGTGGAATTGCCGGAAGGCCTTTTCCTGGCAGTCTTATGCGCCAAAGGAATGAGCGCCGAATTTTCATTCGTCGCCAGGTACTCTGCGAAACTCAGGCTGGCAGGCATGAAGTGAGGGGGCACAGATATTAGGAAGGACGGAATTGGGTCGTGTCCACGAATACAGGGTGACGGCGGCTTTCTTGATCGACTGAGCATTGACACGGGTGTCATGGCGGTAATCGTTCACCTCGTCGACCGACGCCAAGTTAAGGCAGAGAATCCATGTCTCCACGTTTCTCTTCGGTATAAGATTCAGAATCGGCTCCGTCGGGCTTCTTGGAAGTTCGTCGGCATCCCGAAGTGCTCTTTCGAACTGCTGCCTACGATCATCGATTGATCCTGCATCGGCGTCGATCATAACAATGAGGCACGCCCTTGTCCGAGTCAGTTGCGCTCGTATCGCACGCACTTCCGCAGCATAGCTTTCACGGACAAATTGCTCGCCTGAACCGTGCCCGTGCGGCAATCTCAGGGGACGCATATTCCGATTATGATGACCCAGCTGCTGCAGATAGCGTCTCAGCAGGTTTTCCTGGTTGATGTCCTCAACCAGGAGAATAATATTGGCGATTCGCTCAGCCATCGATCGACCATCCCCGTGCGATCTGCTCGGACGGCGGCAGCGACTGGTCGGGCTTGTAGTTCCGGACCCGCACGGGTCCCGGACCAGCCCGCTCGAAGACTAGGCCGAACTCCGGTGCGAGATAGTTGACTATCTCGGGATGGTGCGAGATGAAGATGACTTGTCCGCCAAGATCCTCGATTCGATCACGCAGGTCCATGAGCCACGGCTGTATCTCAGGTATAGCAATGTAGTTCTCGGGCTCATCGAGAAAGAGGCACGCATTGTCCTTTGCCACGAAGTTCAGCAGCGCATAGAGGCAGATGAGAACGCGCTGACCATCGGAAAGTTCACCGAACGCGACCGAGAAGCTGTTTGAAGGCGAGGATAAGGGGGGAACGGCAAACCGCACGGCCAAAACTCGAAGATTCGCCCCGGCGGAACGGAGGTCTAGCGACTCGAACCCCGGTATGATCTGGCGCAAGTGATCCTGCAACTGCGATGCGGAGTCCGCCCGTTCCTGACTCATATGCCTGTACCACGAGGCAAAATTAGACATATCGAATGCGGGCTCCGCGTCTTCGCGTTCCGTCCGTTCAGACATGTTATGCGGATTCAACTGCAAGCAATGCAAGTTATCGATCCAGTTCTTGAACTGCATCAACTTCGTGTTTTCGGACCGTTGTTGAACGGTAGCCAAAGCAGACCTGAACCAGTCAAACGGGTACGTAACCTTGTGTTCAAAATAGTCGTTGAACAGATGAACCTCGCCCTCAACGAACTCAAACACGGGTCGCCCGTCACAAATGACGACTTCCCGCTTTATTCGAGTTCTTGCCGGACTGCCCCACGAATCGAGCTCCAACTTGAACTTGTAGCTCGCGCCGAGGTCTACATCTAGTTCGAAAGTCTGTCGCGATAGGGTCTGCCAGCGGGTGCGCGTGGTCTCGGGAAACAGCAAATCCGGATGTGCATCGCCTCTGACGAGTCTCTTGATGGCGCTGAGGACTTCCAAAAGCGTTGACTTGCCGCAACCATTCAGCCCCAATATGAGCTGCTGCTGGCCGAGCGGCAACTCGAAGTTCACGAAGGAACGAAAATTGTCGATGTATACGCGCTTAAGCATGTCATTTCAATTCTACTCGTAAGGCAAGCGGACGCGTACTCCGCGACGCGTCGATTCATTGCAAGATCGGAGCATTCTCTGCGTGGCCAGTGGTCCCCACTCGGAGAGAAGGGATCGTGCCAGGAAACGAGCCTATCGGGATGGGCCCCAAGCTTGCGGCCATCTGGAGATCGGTGGGCTCCGGGATGGGCGCTCCCGAAACGCGCCGCGCGCTAAACTGGCATTCGCATGCAACGCCGCGCTTTTCTTGCCTCCGCGCTCGCCGTGCCCGCGATGCGACCCTCCCCAGCGGCCCTAAAGCTTGACCTCGCCACCATCGAGCGGCCCCGCGTACTTACGGCCGCCAACAAATATCTCGCCCAAGCGCCGGTCACCGTGACCGCGTTCGCCAGTCCACGCAGCGCCGGGGGCAAACACGATTACTTCAGCGAAGGCGATTACTGGTGGCCCGACGCGGCGAACCCGGGGGGGCCGTACATCCAGCGCGACGGCATGACCAATCCGGACAACTTCGTGGACCACCGGCGCGCCATGATCCGCCTCAGCCTGGCCGTGCCCGCCCTGGCCGCCGCGTACCGGATCACCAGGGATCGCAAGTACGCCGACCACGCCGCCGCACACCTGCGCGCCTGGTTCGTGGACAAGGCCACCCTCATGAACCCCAACCTGCAATACGCGCAGGCCATACAGGGGCGCTTCACCGGCCGCGCCACCGGGATCATCGACACTCTCCACCTGGTGGAAGTGGCGCGCGCCGCCTGGCAGCTCGACCTGAAACCGGCCCTCCTGGCGGGCGTCAGGAACTGGTTCGCGTCCTATCTCGTGTGGATGACCACGCACCCCTACGGCATCGCGGAGCGCGACGCCCGGAACAATCACGGCACCTGTTGGTGCACGCAAGTGGCGGCGTTCGCGCAACTCACCGGCAACCGAGACCAGATGGAGTGGTGCCGTAACCGATACAAGACAGTGTTGATTCCCCATCAGCAGGCCCTGGATGGCAGCTTCCCTCTGGAACTGGCGCGCACCAAACCCTACGGGTACTCGCTGTTTAACCTGGATGCCATGGCGATTCTGGTGCAGACCCTGAGCACCCCGGATGACAATCTCTGGACGTGGCAATTGCCCGACGGCCGCGGCATGGCGAAGGCGATGGCGTGGATGGTTCCCTTCATCGCCGGCAAGAAGGGCTGGCCCAAGCCGCCCGATGTCATGTACGACAAAGAGTGGCCGGTCCGCCAGCCTTGCCTGGTGTTCGCCGGAGTGGCATTGGACAAACCGGAATACATCGCCCTGTGGAAGAAGTTGGACGCGGACCCGGCGGTGGAAGAGGTACTACGCAATCTTCCGGTCCGCCAGCCCGTGCTGTGGTTTTGACCACGCTAGACACCGTTTCCAGGAATCTGGCGAAAGACGCGTCGCTCCCCTTTTTGCCCGTCCCCTTCTGGCGGCTATGGTTGCTCGACGTTCCAGTTCTTGCCGTCGAAGACGCCGCGTACCATGTCGAAGACCATGCGTATGCCGAACTGTTTCTGGCCACCTTCCAGTAGAACAACGACCTTCGCGAAAGCGTGCAATTCGATGGACGTCATCTGCGTTTCGAGTGCCGCTTCGCTGTGGACCGCCTTATCGATTTCTTCCTGGCTCTTGCCCGCGGCGATGGCCTCGGCGATGGCCAACCGGCTCTTCGTTAGTTGCTCATGGATCGGAGCGGCTTCCTTCTGCGCATCGTCCATGGCCGCCTTGATGTC
>JANYJN010000044.1 GCA_025358475.1 Candidatus Solibacter sp. | reverse complement strand
TATCCCGCTGGCGCTCACCGGCTGGACCATGGGATGTACCATGATCTGGTCGGCGCTGTTTGCGGTAGGCAATTTCCTGTACGGGCGAACCAACTATGCGCTGATTTTGGGGGCCATGTTCGCGGTCAGCGGGTTGATCGTCATTCAGGTGGTCAGAAAACTTTGGAAGTAGTGTGAATGGCTGTCGGTGGGGGCAGGTTGATAACCTGCGCGGCGGTTGATTACGGCCGCTCGAGGCGGGGTGTCAACTCGCCGCAGGCAGCCAGCCTATCCCACATAAACAGGAACATCTTCACGCGGTTGGGTAAGTAGGAGTGAAAAAATGGACAATTCTTCACGGCGCGACTTATTGAAACTGGCGGGGCTGGCGGGGCTGGCGTCGCTCGGCGCCTCTCTGGGGCGCACCCAGACCGCGGGCGGCAAGAGCGTGGCGGATATGCCGTTCCAGCCCAAAGAGGCCATTCGCATCGGCGTCATCGGAACCGGCGGGCGCGGCAACTCGCTGGTGGATAACTTCTCCGGGGTTCCCGGCGTGCGGATCACGGCACTTTGCGATACGGTGAAGGACAAGGTACTCAAGACGCAGACCAGGTTGGACAACGCTGGCAAGGCATCGCAGCCCATCGCGCTGTTTCATTCCGACGACCACGCGTTTGAAGGCTTGCTGAAGCGCGAGGATATCGACCTGGTGGTGATCGCCACGCCCTGGGCCTGGCACATTCCCATGGCGGTGGCCGGCATGAAGCAGGGCAAGCACGTGGCCATCGAAGTTCCCGCCGCGCGCACCATGGAAGAGTGCTGGGAGATGGTGAACACCTCCGAAGCCACCCAGCGGCACTGCATCCAACTGGAAAACTGCTGCTACGGGTACAACGAAATGATGGTGCTCAACATGGTGCGCGCCGGCCTGTTCGGCGAACTGACGCACGGTGGCGCCGCCTACAATCATGACCTGCGCGGCATCCTTTTCTCCAATGAGGGCGAGGGACTCTGGCGGCGCGCCGAGCACCTCAACCGCGACGGCAACCTCTACCCGACGCACGGCCTGGGTCCGGTGGCGCACTACATGGATATCAATCGTGGCGACCGCTTCGACACGCTGGTCTCGATGAGCTCCATTTCGGCGAGCTTGCAGAGTTACCGCAAGGAGAAGCTTCCAGCGAGCGACCCGCGCCAGAAGGAAGTCTACAAGGAAGGCGATTTCAACGTCAGCCTGATCCGCACCGTGAAGGGGCGCGTGATCGAGCTGGAGCATAACGTCAGCAGCCCGCAACCCTACGACCGCATCAACCTGATCGCCGGCACCAAGGGCATCTTCCGCGATTATCCGGCGCGCGTGTATATCGAAGGGGCGGGGCCCGAGGCGTTCGAATCGCTGGACCTGTACAAGGAGAAATACGAGCCCGCGCTGTGGAAGAAAATCGGCGGCATGGCGAAGGAAATCGGCGGCCATGGCGGCATGGATTACGTGATGGCGTACCGCCTCGCCGAGTGCATGAAGCTGGGACTGCCGCCGGATATCGATGTCTACGACGCGGCGGCCTGGTGCGCACCCATCCCGCTCAGCGAGGCTAGCGTGGCGAATGGCAGCGCGCCGCAGAAATTCCCGGATTTCACGCGCGGCAAGTGGCAGACGCGGAAGCCGGTGTAGGAGATGCCAGGAGGCCTGTCCTACACGATGTGCGGTGATACCGTACGCGTCAAGGGGCATGCGCTAGATCCCGCCGTCTTCCGGAAATTTCACGATGCCTTGACGCCGCCGGTCCACTTGGAGGCGCGTCACGTCGGGGGGCGCGTAGTGGCCGGAAGGGTCGAAATTCTGGCGCTCTTCCAGTCCGCGCCGGAAATCGATGTTCGCAGTGGAGCAGAATCTCTTCGGACGGCGCCCCGGGGAACGATCCACTCGCCATCCGGACCCGCGAGACAAGAGCCGCCGTCGGCCAGAACGGGCGGCGCCAGAACGCTCATCTGTGCCCGCCAGCCCCGCGCCGATATTCTGGCGCCGCATCAGTCCCGACACCGGCGCCACATACCAGCGCGCTTCCGGCTTGAAAGTGAGTGCAGTAAAGAGATAAATGGATATAGAATACTTCTAGTGCGACTCCAATCGGAGCCGTGACTGTCCGGGAGCGTTTCCTGAGCACCTGAAACGTCACCCTCAGCCTTTGGAGGTTCCCCGTGTCCGCCACCCTCGCCGCCAGTTACCCGCTGCTCAATCAAGAGGCCCGCACTGCCCTGCGCGCCGCCGAACCCGGCCGCTTCCAATATCAGGCTCAGGGAGGCGCCTACCTCAACCTGCGCGGCCTGGCCCTTGCTGTGCTGCCCGAAATCGACGAGGCGCGCATCGCCACACTGTGCCGCGTGGTGCGCGGACTGCTGTTCGCGGCGGTGGATGGCGCACAATCTGGCCACCCCGGCGGATCGTCTTCCAAAGCCGAACAGGTGGTCACCCTACTGGCCAGTGGCGCTCTCGGTTTCGACGCCTGGAATCCCAAGGCCGCCGGCCGCGACCGCGTGGCCTGGTCGGCCGGTCACTGTAGCCCGCTGTTCCACGCGCTGCTGGCGCTGGTCTACCAGACGCTGCGCCGCAATGGCGACGTCCTCCCCGGCGACGACGCCCGCATGGCGGTCTATCCCGAGGATCTCGCGCGCTTTCGCAAATGGGGCGGACCGAGCGGCCATGTGGAGAGCCACTACGCGTTCGCCGATACGTCCACCGGTTCCAGCGGCCACGGCATCTCCGCGGGCCTGGGCTTCGCCGTCTTGCATCGCTCTAGCGGGCTCGCCACCCGCGCCTTCGTGATCGCCGGGGATGCCGAGACCGAGGAAGGCATGACCTACGAAGCGCGCAATCTCGCCAGCAACCTCGGCATGGAGAACCTCGTCGTCACCCTGGACTACAACGGCTTCGGCATCGACGGCCCCATCTTCGACGTCCTGCCCGCGCCTTACGTTAACCACTGGTTTGCGCTAGGCTGGAACGTCATCGAAGCCGATGGCCACAACCCGCGCGAGCTGGCCTACGCCTACCGCCTGGCCACCGAAGGTTTCGGCCCCGGCCGGCCCACCGTGGTGATCGCGCATACCCGCAAGGGCACCGACTACGGCCGGCTCGAAGGCACCGGCGATTCCCACGGCACACCGCTGCCCCACGCCGAATATGTCGACGCCATGCACAAACTTGGCTTCGCCATTCCGGGCGTCAAAGGCGAGGTGGCCAACGATATCGCGGTGGTCACCCAAGCGCTTGGCGAGAGCGAGACAGAGTATTTCACGGCCCGTCTGCGCGCCGCCGCGGCTCTGGTGGTTCCGGAAGCGGGTCTGGTGGAGCGCATGCGGAGCGCGCTGGCCGGCCGCCCCATCCGCGACTATACAACCATGGAGCGCCCCGCCGAACTCCCCGCGGAACTCGTCTTCCCGGAGGGCGAAGTAGTGGCCACGCGGAAGGCCAGCGAGGCCTGGTTCGCCTGGGCGATGAAGAACACGGCCTTCTTCTATGTGGGCGCAGGCGACCTGATGAAGAGCATCCTCACCGGCAAAGCCGAGAACGTTTACGGCATCCTCAACGGAACCAACCCGCTGGGCCGCGGCATCCGCTTCGGCATCGCCGAGCAGAACATGGCGATGATGTCCTGCGCCATCGCGCAGGATACCCTCCCCGGCGGATTCCGTCCCATGACGGCCTTCGCGTCTTACGGCGTCTTCACCTGCATGATGGCGAACTCTATCCGCATGACGCTGATCAACAACGCCGTCAACCCGAAGGCCAACGCCTTCTTCATCGTGCTGGCGGCGCACGACGGGCCGGAAACCGGCGAAGATGGTCCCACGCATCACGGACTCTTCTGGATGTCGCTGTTCACCGCCTACCCCGGCATCAAAGTCTACAAACCGCTCGACGCCAACGAAGCCGTGGAGATGTTGTTCCATGCGGTGCGCCGCCGCCAGCCCGTGGTCTTCAGCGTGGTGCGTCCCGGCGTCCCCGTCCTGCGGCGCGGCGGGGGAGTGCCGGCGGCGCGCGAAGCGGTCAACGGAGCTTACGTGTACCGCGCCTTCCGCCACAACGGGAAGCCGAAGCTCGTGCTGGCGATCTCCGGTGGCCAGGTGATGGCCAACACGCTGGAGATCCTGCCGGACATCGAAGCCGGCCACGATGTGAAGATCCTCGCCGTGACTTCCCCGCAGTTGTTCGAAGAGCTGCGCCGCGACCATCCGGCCAAGGCCGCCGCGATTTTCCCGGATGAGGAGCGTCCATTCGTGGTGGCGCTGCACAACGGCTGGCGCGGCTTCCTGTATCCGTTCCTGCTCCCCGCCGATCATGCCGAACGCTGTTTCGGCATGGACGATTTCTCGCGCTCCGGCAGCCCGAAGGAGATCTACCATCACGCCGCGTTCGACCCGGTGGGGATACGGGAGAAGATTCTGTCGGCCATTTCCGAGTAGGGTGGCGGCATGTCCCCACTCGGGCTGGGACCTGAACTCGCGAACGCTCAGGCCGATCTTCGCCCGATCGAGCGACCAGCGCTCGCGGAGAAGCGTGGCCGCGCGATGCACCGCGGATCAACCTCGGGCCTCTGCCGCCTGTCGGTTTACGGTATCACTGACCGGCATCCTGGTTGCGGCCGGCGGGCGTGATCCTAAAGGCCCAGGCATCTTCTCCGGTTCGCGCGGCCGGGCGTCCGATGGCCATCAGATTAGCCGGCCCGGTTGGTGTACCACGCCAGCGTCATGTCACATCTGAAAATCGACGCTTCGGTGGACGCTCACGGTGGGCGGACCTCCCGCCGAAACAGTCCAGCCAAGCGGATTTTCGAGCGACGGGCGCTACAATCGACGTATGCGCCGGTTACTGCTCCTGCTCACTACGTGCGCGCTGGTGTTCGCGCAGAAAAAACCGTTTGACGTGAATGCTCTGCTGGAGTTGAAACGGATCGGCGATCCGCAGATCTCCCCCGATGGCAAACTAGTGGCTTTCACGGTCCAGACCGTCGACGTGGCGGCCAACAAGAAGCCGGTGCAGGTCTGGATTGTGCCCCTCGAGGGAGGCGTGCCCCGGCAGGTCACCCGGGATGGCGAGAGTAATCAACGGCCCCGCTGGTCGCCCGATTCCAAGCACATCGCCTACCTCTCCGACCGCGCGGGATCGTCGCAGATCTGGATGATGGATTCCGACGGCGGCAACCCGAGACAAGTCACCAACCTGGCGGCCGAGGCCGATGGGCACCTCTTCTCGCCTGACGGCAAGAACCTGGTATTCACCAGCGCCGTATATCCCGAATGCGGCGCCGACGATGCCTGCAATAAGAAGAATCTGGACGCCGAAAAGGCCAGCCAGGTGAAGGCGCGAATCTATACGGAACTGCTCTACCGCCACTGGAACGCCTGGCAGGGCAAGCGCCGCAGCCATTTGCTGGTCATCCCGGTGTCGGGCGGGACCGTCCGCGATCTCACGCCAGGCACCCGTGACGTGCCGCCTTTCTCGCTGGGCGGCAGCGACGATTATGACATTTCGCCCAACGGGCAGGAGGTCTGCTACAGCATGAACGCAGACCCGGTTCCGGCCATCTCTACCGACAGCGATCTCTACGTGGTTTCGATTGCCGGCGGGCAACCGGTGAAGATTAGCCTCACCATGGGGGCGGATTCCAACCCCCGCTACTCGCCGGACGGAAAGTACATCGCGTGGCGGGCGCAACAGCGCGCCGGCTACGAAAGCGACCGCTGGCGGTTGATGACGCTGGAACGCGGTACGGGCAAGGTCACCAACCTCACCGAGAGCCTGGACCGGTGGGTGAACAGCTTCACCTGGTCGCCCGATTCCGGCAGGCTGTTCTTCACGATGAACGACCGCGGCAGGCAATCCATCCAGGTGATTCCAGTCACCGGCGGCGCCGCCGGCAGGGTGGCCAGCGGCGACAGCGAGCTGGACGATATGCAATTGACGCGCAACGGCCGAACGATGGTCTACACGCAACAATCCGGCATATCGCCGGTGGAGATTTTCCGTGCGTCCTCTAGCGGCGGGGAGCCGGTCGCGCTGACGCATTTGAACGACCAGACGCTGGCCGGCCATCAATTGACCTCGCTGGAGGAGTTCTGGGTGGAAGGCGCGGAGGGCGCCAAGGTACAGAGCTTCATGATCCGGCCGCCGGATTTCACCGCGGGACGGAAGTATCCGGTCCTCATGCTGATTCACGGCGGTCCGGAGGGCTTCTGGGGGCACGCGTGGACGTATCGCTGGAACGCGCAGGTGTTCGCCGCCGCCGGGTACGTGGTGGTCATGCCCAATCCGCGCGGCTCCACCGGATACCCGCAGAAGTTCGTCGACGAGGTCAATAACGATTGGGGCGGGCGCGCCTTCGACGACATCATGGCGGTGGCAGACCACCTGGTGAGCGGCGTTCCCTTTGCGGACGCCAGCAGGATGACGGCCGCCGGCGGAAGCTACGGCGGCTACATGATCAACTGGATTCTGGGCCATACGCAGCGCTTCAAGGCTCTGATCTCACACGACGGCGTCTACAACCTGAACAGCGAGTTCGGCGCCACCGAGGAGTTGTGGTTTCCCCTGTGGGAGTACGGTGGCACGCCGTGGGACAAGCCGGAGGATTACGCCAAATGGTCGCCCAACAATTTCGTGCAGCAGTTCCACACGCCCACCCTGGTGATCCACGGCGAACAGGATTTCCGCGTGCCGCTCAACCAGGGACTGGAATTGTTCACCGCCCTGCAACTGCAAAAAGTGCCATCGAAACTGCTGCTTTTCCCCGATGAAGGCCACTGGGTGCTGAAGCCGCAAAACAGCGTACTCTGGTACAAGACATTCATCGACTGGATGGATTCCTGGGTGAAGAAATAAATAGAAAGGTAATAAGAGCTAACAGTGAAAGCCCTCATAGCCATCGTTCTTCTCGTTGTCCTATCTGTGATCGCGCTTTTCGTCATGTCTTCGAACACCGTATTGACCATCAATCCGGAGGTCAAGATAGTAGGCGTGACCACTCCGGTCACGGTGAAGATTTCCAACCCGCACGGAGTGCGCCGTATCGGCGCCTACATCGAACAAGGCAGCGCCCGTTTTCCCCTCACGGAAGTGAAGACTCCCGCCCACCGCTTCCTTTGGCGCCGCCATCAGGCGTCGCAGACTCTGACGTTCAATGCCGGCAAAACCAAGGCGCCGAATCTGAAGGAAGGCGACGCGCGCATCGTGGTGGAAGCCGATGCCGACGATCTGGCGGGCCATACGGATTCCACGTCGGCCCTGGTAAAGGTGATCCTGGCGCCGCCCCGCGTGGCTCCCGACGATGCACAGCACTACATCAATCAGGGCGGTATGGAACTGGCCGTGCTTACTCCCGGCGGATCCTGGAGCGAGTCGGGTGTGAAGGTGGGCAAGTACACGTTCCGCAGTTTCCCCCTGCCGGGGCGTCCTGAGCAGCGCTTCGCCATGTTCGCCTACCCCTGGGACCTGGCGGAGAATGTCACGCCCATGGTGTTCGCGCGCAACCTGGCGGGCACGGAGGCCACGGCGCCGTTCTGGTTCAAACTGTTTCCGAAGAAATTCCGCACCCGCGATTTTCCCATCGATGACGCCTTGATCGCAAAGTTGGTCAACCAGATCGACCCCGCGGGCACACTGGCGCCCGGCCCCGATATGCTCTCGCGATTCCTCAAGATCAACGGCGAGATGCGGCGCAGCAATAATCAGCAACTCGCCGACCTGCGCTGGAAGACCGAAGAGAAGATTCTGTGGGACGGGCCGTTCCTACACTGGGGCAAGGAAGAGTCGATGTTCGCCGACGCGCGGAATTACATGTACCACGGCAAGCAGGTGGACCATCAGGTGCACCTGGGCTTCGACCTCTCCGACACGGCCAACGCTCCGGTACACGTGGCCAACGACGGCCGCGTGGTCTGGGGCGCCGATCTCGGAATCTACGGCAATTGCGTGGTGGTGGACCACGGGTACGCGCTGCAATCCATCTACGGCCACATGAATCGCATCGACGTGAAAGTGGGCGAGCTGGTGAAGAAGAATCAGAGCCTCGGCGTCGCGGGAGCCACGGGGATGGCGGGCGGCGTCCACGTGCACTTCAGCATGCAGATCGATGGCGTGCAGGTGAATCCGCGGGAATGGTGGGACGAACACTGGATCCACGATCGGATATTGAGCAAGTTGGATCCGGCCCTGGCGCAAGCGAAGAGCGAGGCGAAAGCGGAACCGGTGGTGACCAGCCAGCCACGGGCGAAGGGTCGCGCGCGGCGGCGGAAGTAGTTATTCATGGAGAGAAGAATTCCCGTCCAAAGTACGCGAGCAATTGCTCTCTCTGGTAGATGATCTCCCAACCGGTGGGGTGATCATCACTCCCGACGGAAATCCCATCGGCAGGCTCATGCCAGTTCGTACGGTGACAGCGAACCTTATGGGTTCGCTAAAGGGCATAGTCACCGATCCCGCCGATGACTTGTTTTCAACAGGGGTCCGGTGGGATTAGAACCATGACTCTGGCCACAGATGAACACGGATAAACGCCGATAATACAAAACTCTTATCCGTGTTCATCTGTGGCTGAATATGCTTTTTGATCCTTACCAAACCCGGCAGGCGTTCTGGCTGACCATGGGCTGTCCCGCCTTGCACGAAAAGGCCTTCTGGAACTCCGGCGAATTTTCGAGCGTGCCATTCACGCGGTAGCGGCCGGGGGAGTGCGGGTCCGTGAGTGCGCGGGCGCGAACCTCCTGGGGCGCCGTGTTCTCGCACCAGATCTGGGCGAATCCCAGGAAGAGGCGCTGTTCGGGCGTGAAGCCATCCAACTTCTCCGCCTTGCCCCGGAGCGTGTCCTGAAGCGCCATGAGGGCGATGCGCAGACCGCCGTGGTCGGCGGTGTTTTCGCCCAGCGTGAGGCGGCCATTAAGCTTGACGTCGTCTACCGCGGTGAACCCTGAGTACTCGTTGTCCACGCAGGCGGCGCGCTTGTCGAACTCGGCGCCATCGGCCGCGGTCCACCAGTCGCGCAGGTTGCCGTCGCCATCGAACTTGCGGCCCTGGTCGTCAAACCCGTGCGTCAGTTCGTGGCCGATCACCATGCCGGCGCCGCCGTAGTTGAGCGCGATGTCGCGCCGGGGGTCGAAAAACGGCGTTTGGAGAATGCCGGCGGGAAAATTGATGGTGTTATTTTGCGGGCTGTAGAAGGCGTTGACCGTGGGCGTGGTCATGCCCCATTCGGTTTTGTCCGTCGCCTTGCCGATCTTCTCGATGCGCTGGTTGTAGGCCACCTCGGCAGAGCGCACGGAGTTGCCGAAGAAATCATCGCGGGCAATGGTCAGCTTGCCGTACTCGCGCCATTTTTTCGGCGTGCCAACATTGTTGGTGATGGCCTTCAGCTTGGCGAGCGCGGCCTTCTTGGTCTCCCCGGTCATCCAGGGCAGGGTGCGTATATCCTCGGCCATGGCCTTTTCCAGAGCGTCGACAAGTTGCGTGATCTGCGCCTTGGCGTCCGCGCCGAAGGCGAGCTCGATGTACCTCTGTCCCAGAAGGTCGCCGAGTTGCCGATCGACCATGGCCACGCAGCGGGCCGTCCTGGGGCGCTGCTCCCTGGCGCCGGTGAGATACCGGCTCCAGAAATCGAACGCCTCGTTTTCGAAGGCTTCCGGCAGGGTCGCGGCACTCTGCCGCAGCAGGTGGTAGGCGAAGTACGCGCGCCAGGACTCGATCGACGAATCCGCCAGGTCGAGCGCAATCTGTTTGATGTAGTCGGGCTGGCTCACGTTGAGCGTCTTGAAGGCCGGCGCGCCGGAGGCTTGAAAATATCGATCCCAGGCGAAGTTTGGCGCTAGCTGAGTCACTTGCTGCGTGGTCAAGATGTGATAGGTCTTGTTGGGATCGCGCAGGGAAACACGATCCATGGCGGCCTTGGCGAGAATGGTCTCCATGGCGATCACCGACTGCGCCTTGACACCGGCGTTTTCGGCGGAGTCGCCGGCCAGTTGGAACATCTTTGTCATGTGTGCCACGAAGCGCTGGCGCGTCTCCACGCTCTTGGCGTCGGTCTTCAGATAGTATTCACGATCCGGCAGCGAAAGACCGCCCTGGCCGATGCCGGCGATGGTGCGGTTGGACTCCTTGGCGTCCGGCCGCGCGCCGAAATTGAACAGCACGCCGATCCCGACACGGTGCAAGCGCACCAGTTCGGCGACCACGTCCGGCATGTTCTCCATGGCGCGTATGCGGTCGAGCTCGGCCTTGATGGGCTCGATGCCGCGCTTGCCGATGGTGGCGGTATCCATGCAGGCGGCGTAAGCGTCACCGATTTTCTGGTCGAGCGGGCTGCGCTTCTCGCTGACCACGGCGGCACCCTGGAGAACATCCAGCAGGACCTTTTCGTTGCGATCGCTGAGCTCGGTGAAACGGCCCCAGCGGGCGCGATCGGCGGGCAACGGGTTCCTGGCGATCCAATTTCCGCAGGCGTATTGGTAGAAATCCACGCACGGGTTCACCGATTTGTTCATGGCGGCCGCATCCAGACCGGAGGCCGTCTTCTCCTGCGCGAACGCGCAAAACGCGCAGAGAGGCGCAATCAGGGCAATTAGAGATCGAAATTTCATATTCGTACCGGAAGTTCCGATTCTAGCGCACCGCGGGGACGGTACACTAAATGGTTTATGACAAGGTTAATGATTTCGCTCTTGGCAGTGCTGTCGGTCGCCCCGGCATATGGGCAGAAGCCATTCGAGTTCTGGCCGGGGACCATTTACGATTCGAAGATCCCGACGGTGCGTCAGGTGCTCGGCTACGAGCCCGGCGATAAGATCACCAGCCACGCCGGCCTGGTCAAATACATGGAGGCGCTCTCCGCCGCCGTGCCCAACCGCATCAAGGTATTCGAGTACGGGGAAAGCTGGGAAGGGCGAAAGCTGATCTATGCCGCCGTGGGCTCCGAGGCCAACATCCGTAAGCTGGGCGAGATCAAGAGCGCCATACAGCGCATCGCCGATCCGCGCAAGACGCCGGAAGCCGACGCGCGCAAGCTGATCGCCGGGCTGCCCGCCGTGGTCTGGCTCTCCTACGGCGTCCACGGCAACGAAATTTCTTCTCCGGACGCGGCGCTACTGACGGCATACCACCTGCTGGCCGCGCGCAACGACAAGATAGTGGAAGACGTGCTGTCAAAAGTGTTGGTGCTGATCGACCCGACGCAGAACCCCGACGGCCGCGACCGCTTCGTGAATTACTTCGAACAGGCTCGCGGCCTGACGCCGGATTCCAGCCCGAGCGCCGCCGAACATAACGAGCCGTGGCCCGGCGGCCGCGTCAACCATTACCTGTTCGACCTGAACCGCGACTGGATCGGGCTCACCCAGCCGGAGATCCTCAGCCAGGTGAAGACGCTGCGCGAGTGGCTGCCGCTGGTGTACGTGGACCTGCACGAGATGGGCGCGGACACCACCTATTTCTTCACGCCCGAAAGCGACCCGTACAATCCGAACCTGACGCCGAATCAGCGTACCAGCCTTACGCTCTTCGGCAAGAACAATGCCAAGTGGTTCGACAAAAACGGTTTCGATTACTTCACCCGCGAAGAGTTCGACGCCTTTTATCCGGGCTACGGCGCGAGTTGGCCGTTCTACTACGGAGCGCTCTCCATGACCTACGAACAGGCATCGGTGCGCGGCTTGGTGGTGCGGCGTTCGGACGAAACGCTGCTGAGCTTCCGCGACACCGTGCGCCACCATTTCGTGGCGTCCGTCTCTACGCTGGAAACGGCCGCGGTAAATCGCGAAAAGCTGTGGAACGATTTCTACCAGTATCGCGTCACGGCAATCGAGGAAGGCCGCAAGGAGCCGATCAAGGAGTACATTCTGCCGCGCGGCCGCGATGTCGGCGCCACCGACAAACTGGCCGGCATTCTGATGGAGCACGGCATCGAAGTCAACCGCGCCAAGGCGCCGTTCAAAGCAGGCGACAAGGAATACGCCGCGGGCACTTACGTGGTGCCGATGGCGCAGCCTTCCAAGCGCTTCATCCGCACGCTGCTGGACCCGGAAACCAAGATGGACGACAAGTTCGTCGCCGCCGAGGAAGCGCGGCGCAAGTTGAAACAGCGGACCGAAATCTACGACGTGACGGCGTGGTCGCTGCCGTTGCTCTTCAACGTGGAGGCGATACCGAGCAGCGCAGTTTCCACGGGCAGTTTCGAGGCGGCCAACGCTTCACGCATTGTGCCGGGCCAGATGCACGGCGGCGCGGCCAGCGTGGCTTACCTGGTGCCGTGGGGGAATCAGGCGGCCGGACGCCTGCTGACCGCCGCGTTGCGCCAGGATCTGACGGTCCACTCCAGCGATAAGCCGTTCACTCAGGACAGCGTCAAATTCCCCGCCGGCAGCCTGATTCTCAAGGTGGGCGCCAACCCCGCGGATCTCAGCGACCGCCTGGCGCGCCTGGCGCGTGAGACCGGCGCCGAGATCTACGGCACCAACTCCGGCTGGGTGGAGGACGGAGTCAACTTCGGCAGCCGCTGGGTGGTGCGCATCAGGAAGCCGGCCATCGCCATAGCCTGGGATACTCCGGCGCAATCCGGTTCGGCGGGCGCGACGCGCTTCGTGCTGGAGCGCCAGTACGGCTATCCGGTGACTCCCATCCGCACGGCGCAGCTTGCCTCGGCGGATCTCTCGAAGTTCCAGGTGCTGATTCTGCCCTCGGGCGGCAACTATGCCGGCATTCTGGGCGAGGGTGGCATCGCTCGCGTGAAGAATTGGGTGGCGGCCGGCGGTACGATTGTGGCCGTGGGCGACGCGGTGAATTTCCTGGGCAACAGCAAGGTGGCGTTGCTCGAACTGGTGCAGGAGAACGCGCTGCGCGAGGGCGACGATAAGAAGCCGGCCGAGAAAGCGGATAAAGCGGAGAAAGCGGATAAAGATAGCGGGCGCGTCCCCGGTACCGCCATCGCTACGGAGACCGAGTTCGATAAGATCACGCGCGCCGCTGCCGAACTGCCCGACAGCGTCCCCGGCGCCATCGCGCGGGTGCGCATACGTCCCGACTACTGGCTGACCGCGGGGCTCGGCGATACGGTCTACACCATGGTGGAAGGCCGCGCCATCTACGCGCCGGTGAAGGCCGATAAAGGCATCAACGCCGCCTACTTCGACGCCGCCGATAAACTGCTGGCCAGCGGCCATCTTTGGGCGGAAAACAAGAAACAGATGGCTTTCAAGCCGCTGGTGGTTTCCGGAACTTCGGGCCGCGGCGTGGTGGTGGGGTTCACACAAGATCCTAACTTCCGGGCCATCGGCGACGGTTTGA
Organism: Candidatus Solibacter sp.; assembly: GCA_025358475.1. GTDB lineage: Bacteria > Acidobacteriota > Terriglobia > Bryobacterales > Bryobacteraceae > Solibacter. The sequence goes on along the minus strand of JANYJN010000044.1, from coordinate 54 downwards.
ATATTCTGTTTTTGAACGCCATTTTCCGTGGACCGGCGCACGCGCAGTAGCGGC
>JANYJN010000417.1 GCA_025358475.1 Candidatus Solibacter sp. | reverse complement strand
GGACGTAAGGGCTGCATCGGCGGCGTTGGCGTCGGCTTGGGCTATCCCTAGATTGGCCTGAATTTGCCCATTGCGGACTTCGTCGGAGCGCAGTTGTAGGATGGTATCGACCTCGTTGGGAGCGTCCGAGGCCACGTTCACGCGTTTGCCGCTGGAAATCTGGCGGCCGGCTTCTTCCACCTTGTGCTGCACGCGCTCCACATTGGCCATGAAGGCTTCGGACGAAGGGCTTAGATTGGTGATCATATAGGCACCTTATTACGGTCGCAGGATGTCGATGGCCAACTGGGTAAGCTGGTCGAGCACGGTGAGGAACTTGGAGGTGGCCTGGTAGGCGCGCTGGAACTGCATCAGGATGGTGGCTTCTTCATCCAGTGATACCCCCTGGTAATGCTGCCGCAAATCTTTGGCTTGGGAGAGGAGCGATTCCTGCACGTTCTGGTAGTTTGTGGCGTCGTTCAACGCGGTGCCGACGCGGCCGGCGAGTTGGCCATAGAACTGGTTATAGCTCAGGCCGTTGACTTTGTCCGCGTCTTGCACCGGACTGGCCAGCGCGGAGAGCGCGAGCGGCACCCCGTTGGACACCCCGGGCGGGCCGGGAGTGATGGCCGCTAATTGGTCCCGCGTGACGCTGGGGTCAACGGCAAGCGACGCCGCCGTGTTAGTGGGGTTGGTGGTGTCGTAGGTGAAGAGCGGAACGCCCGGCACTGCCGGAGGACCGTCGGTGATGTTGCCGGAGGTCAAGAGCTGATTGACGCGGTCGGCCAATTGCTTCGCCATCACGTTCAGATCGCCCTGCTGGTAGCCGTCGCCGATAAAGGACGGCAGAATCTGGTTGCGCAAGTGGAGCAGCGCACCTAATTGCGCGCCGCTGGTTTTGGCTGTGATCTCGCGGCCGTCGGAGGCCTGAATCCGCACGTCCGCCGGGCCGTCGACGTTGGTTGGCGGCGGATCCTGCGGCTGGTAGAGGGATGAGCTGATCTTGTACTGCTGATCTCCCAGCAGGAGCGGTGTTTCTCCATTGAGCATCAGGCTCACCGTGCCGTCGGATTGGAAGGTGGAGGTGACATCCACCAGGGTGGCGAGTTGCTCGAGAGCGGCATGCATGTTGGCGGCGAGGCCGCTATCGTTCTTGTTGCCCTGCATGGCGATATGGTTGTAGCCCTGGAGTTGGCCTACAACCTGGTTCACCTGGTCTACCGTCTGAGAGATCTGCTGCGCGGCGTCGCGCGCCTCGGTGGCAACGCTGTTGCCGGCCTGCTGGAAGGCCTGGGCGAGGTCGGTGGCGCGTTGCACGACGGTTAGACGGGCGGATTCATTGCCGGGCGAGGCACCCCAGGCGGAGAAGCTTTGAAAAAGGTTGTTGAGAGCTCGCGGAATTCCCTGCTTGCCGGAAATGTCGAACTGGGACTGAACCGCCGTCAAGCTGCCGACCAGTTGCTGCTGATATCCTAACCCGCTGGTCTGCCGGCGCACCGCCTGTTCGGCGAACTCGTTGCGCGCGCTGACCAGCTTGCCGGCGCCCACGCCGCCAGTGACCCCACCCTCGGGGTCAAAAGGGAGGGCATAGAGATTGACGTTCTGCTTGGCGTAGCCCGGGGTGGAGGCGTTGGAAACGTTGTTCTGGGCGTTTTCGAGTACCTGGCCATAGGCTTCCAGGGCGCTGGCGGAGGAGACGAGAGAGGCGAGCAGGTTAGACATGACATTTACCCTTGAAGGGAGATGCGGTTGGCGTGCTTGAGTGGGGCGGATTCGCCAGTTTCGGTATAGCCTCCGGTGAGGGCGCCGCGGAGTTGGAGCCAGTTGCGGTGAAAATCGCCCACGCCCTGGAGCAACCGCGCGGTGCGCACGAAGCTGCGTCTGAGCCGCCAGGCTTCTTCTAGGGCGACGGCGTCCCCAGCCTGCTGGGAGAAGGCGGGCTGCCATTCCGCCAATTGGCGTCCGGCCGCCTCCAATAACAAGGAACAGGACTCCAGAGCTTCGGGCGAAGGCTTAGAGAGCAACATGGAGGCTAAGTCCAATTGCTGCCGCGCCGACATCAGTTGCTCGACTAGCGCCCCGGTGCCCATCTCACTGCAATCCGGCGCTCAGGGCCTCGGAGACCAAGCCTTTGCTGGTGGCTGCGGGATCCGCTTTGTACTTGCCGCTCTGATACTCGACGGCCAGGGCCTGGACCCGGCTGGCCCGAGTAGTCTCGAAGGTCCCCAGAGCACGTGACAACCGGCTCATAGTCCCGGAAAACTCGACGCGGTCGTTGGACCCGTCCACACCGCCACGAGCGGGGGAAGTATCGGTTGCCGCGCGACTCAGGTTCTGGGTCTTTTGCGCCTGCCCCGTCCCCGCGGCGGATGTGCCTGTCAGGTTTTGATCGTAGATTTTCATACCAGTGCGCCAGTTTGGCTAAAAGACATATCGGCAGGTTGCTCCAGAAACTATAGGGATGGGATCAATATTCTTTAAAGCGACCGGCCGCGAGTTGCGATCCGGCCCTAAAGATCCTGCGGTGTTCCGCCGATTGATGTGGTGAGATCGCCATGGGAACACAGGTATTATGGATCAGCACGGAGCCGGCACTGCCTGCCGATTGGCCCCACCACCCGGCTGTCTGGAACATTGAAATCCAGCCGGCCGACGAGGCGATCGATGCGCTGGCGGTGACCGACTACGCAGCGATTGTGTTGGACCTTCGCCTTCCCGGCTGGACAGCCGCCACCTTACTGGAAGCCGTCCAACGGGCTGCGCCAGGCGTTCCCGTGCTGGCTTGGAATCCTAACGTCTCGGTCAGCGAGGCCGTCCAGTTGGCGCATTTGGGTCTCCACCAATTCCTGCCGGCGGGTGAGAGTGCCTTCGGGATGATCGACCAGGCGGTCGAAGACCGGCGGCTGGGCGATCTTGCGCGCTTGGCGGCGCAGGTAAACCGCGACGACTGGGAGCGGATGCTTGTGGGAGCGAGCCGCGAGATGCGGCAATTGCAGCACATCATCCGGCTGGTGGCGGGCCGCCGCGCCACCGTGCTGATCACCGGCGAAACCGGGACCGGCAAGGAACTGGGCGCCCGCTCTCTGCACATGGCCGGCAACCGGCGGGGCGGACCGATGGTGGCGGTGAACTGCAGCGCGTTGCCGGAAAGTCTGATGGAAAGCGAACTGTTCGGGCACGTCCGCGGGGCGTTCACGGGCGCGTTCCAGAACCGCATGGGACGCTTTGAGCAGGCGCAGGGGGGCACTCTCTTTTTGGACGAAATCGGCGAACTGCCGATGGCCCTGCAGACCAAACTGTTGCGCGTGCTGCAGGAACGGGAGGTGCAGCGGCTGGGCAGCTCGGAGACCATCAAGTTGGACATACGGGTGGTGTCGGCCACCAATTGCGATCTGGCGCGGCGGATGGAGGAAGGCAAGTTCCGTGAGGATCTCTACTACCGTCTGAATGTGGTGCCCATCGAGATGCCGCCTTTACGGAGGCGGCTCGAAGATGTGCCGCTGCTGGCTGCCCACTTCGTGAATACAGTCTGCCGGGCGGAGGGGATTCCAGTGAAGCTGCTGATGCGCGAAACGCTGGAGCGGTTATGCGACTATTCGTGGCCGGGAAATGTCAGGCAACTGGAGAATATGGTGGAAATGGCCGTCGCGCTGAGCGGCGAGCGCCGCACGCTGGTACCGGCGGATTTCCCTCTCCCGGCGCCGTTGGTAGAGCGGCCCGCGACCGCGCGCGGGCACCTGGTGGCAGTGCCCGATAGCGGGCTGGATTACGAAGAGACGCTGGCCGTAATCGAGCGCAGCATTTTGGAACAGGCGCTGCATAAGACCGGCGGGAACAAGAAAGCCGCGGCGGACATGCTGCGGCTAAAACGGACAACGCTGTCGGCCAAGGTACGTAGTCTGGGGCCGGCGGCCCGCATCGCCGGAGCCGGCGGCTTGTAGCTGTTTCCTCGCGCAAAAGACAACAAACCATAAGCGTCCAGCAGACGGGCTTCGGTTATCCGTCGACAACGCACTGACTGGGCCGGCTGTCTTAAGTTTGCATACGCGGTCAGGCCGGTTGGCCTATTCAATGGCCGCCTTTCCGAAGCAGTAAATCCGTCCGTCCTGGGCGCAGATGACGATTTGGCGGCGACAGCAGGGGAGCCGGAGAGCCGTTCCTGATCGATAGCAACGTCTCACAGTCTCGCTTCAGAACCTGCGCTTGCGCTTCGTCGCCGCGCGGTTTTAGCAACGCAGGATATCGACAAAGTGGCTCCCGCGCGGGCCGCGCCAGGCTTTTTGGTTTCCGAAGCCCCACCGGCGTTGGCCTTCGATGGGGAAAACGTGACCTTCCGTCGGAAGGACTACGCTTCATGGCAACAACCAGCGGACGATGGCCCTTCCGGCGAGCGAGTTCCTCCGCCGTTTCACCCAACAGGAAACGCCTGCCTGCCCCTGGAAATTTGTCTTTCCTCTTGCCTAAGACGGAAAATCCGCCCTGCCCTGGCCATCGCTCCGGAACCAAATCATGCCCGCCCCGCAAACCCCCGGCTTTCCGTCGACACCTTTACCTTTTCACCTTCTTTGATAAAGAGCGGAACGCGGATCTCAAGACCGGTCTCCAGCGTGGCTGGCTTGGTCACGCTGCCGCTCGACGAGTCGCCCCGCACACCCGGTTCCGTGGAGGCAACTTCCAGCTCAACGAGCATTGGCAATTCTAAGCCGATGGGATTACCGTTATACATAAGCACCTTGACCAGTGTGCCCCCGATCAGGAAGTCCAGCGCGTGCCCGATCACGCCATCGGCAAGGGTGAGGGTCTCATAACTTTCCTGGTCCAGGAAGTGAGAACCATTGCTGTCGCTATACAGATAGGAGGCCGGAACCAACTGGAGATCAGGCTCCCTGAACTTGTCACCCGCCTTAAATGTCTTCTCAAAAACCGCGTTCGTGAGAAGGTTGCGAATCTTCAGGCGCACCAAGGTCTGGCCGCCCCGAGCGGTGGGCGTGTTCACCTCCACTTCCAGGCAGGCGAACGGTGTGTTGTCAATCTCAAACAAAGTCCTTCGCTTGACGTCAATCGCATCAATCAATACGGCCATGCACTCCTCAACGGCAGGTCGGCACCGAAAGCCAATGCAGATCCAGTTCCAATTCCCTCTCAAGTATAAGGCGAGGAACTGACCGGATGAAAAATGGCGATGCCGGATTCGGGTGAAACGCTGTTCCCCGACACTGAAAGAACGGAAGACGAGTAATTCAGTTGCCCGAGCGGCGCGTTGGTCCGCGCCGCGGTTCAGCAGAATCCACTTGATCTGTCAGAATACCAGCCGTAAGCCGAACTGCACCTGCCTCGGCTGCGGATTGAACGCCGTTGCCGTCACCACTCCGAAGGTCGCCGAACCGAGCGTGCGGCCCGGGATGTCGAAGGTGGGTGTGTTGCTAACATTAAATGCTTCGGCGCGAATTTGGAGGCTGCTACGCTCGCCCAGGCGGACGTTCCGGAACAGCGACACATCCAAATTAAACATGGCATCGCTCAGCACATCGGGCAATGTTCGCGACACGTTGCCATAAGTAAAGGCCGCGGGCTGGGAGAACGCCGCCGTGTTGAACCACTTAGCCAGCGTTGGTTCTGCTACCTTGTCGCTGACGCCGGGAACCGCATTTGGGCGATTTCCGCCGCTGGGAATCGACGCGGCGAGAGCGATCGGGCGCCCGCCTTCGAAGGTGTTGATCGCGTTAATTTGCCAGCCTCGGATCGCGCTATTCACGAATGTGTTGCCCGACCGGAACGGCAGTTCCCACAAAGCCGTCAGCACGAGCCGCGTGGGCACGTCCTGGTAGCTCTTGGACCTTTCGCCGCGAAGGTTGTTCCAGTTCTGCACGCCAGTGCCGGGGGTCGCACCCGGGCGGCCGGTGCCCTGGAGCGTATCGATCAGTTTCGATGCCGTGAAGGCGCCCAGGACCGAAAACCCTGCCGAGAACCTCTTCTCCGCCTTGAACGTGAACGCATGATAGATCGAATCGCCGAGGTAGGCCGATCCGCCGTTTACCGTAGTGAACTCGGGGAACGGAAGCAGCAACTGCCGCCGCGCCACCGTGGGCGCCGAAAGCGGACCCGAGGCAATGAGTTTGTAGAACGGATTCGGGACTTGATCGAGCAACTGCGATCCCAGCGCGAGATTGGCATCGGATAGGATGTTCAACTGCCTTCCGTTCATAATCAGGCGGGTGCCATGATTGGCGACCCACGCACCTTCCAACAACCAGTTGTTCCAAGGCTGGTATTGCAGAGTCAGATTCCACTGCTGGCTGCTCCCGCGATGCGTGTTCCGAAGTTGTCCGATTACAGGTCCGCCGACTCCAGTCAGCGCTCCTAGCGCGTTTCCGGAGGGTAGAGTGAGACCATTCGGGAACGGGTTGCTCAGATCGTTGTATGGTGTCAGCCCACCGTCGAGCGAAGAGACCATCTGCGTGTTGACGGAGAAGCCGGCGCCGCTCGCCGTGCCACCCGGTCCAAACGTTGGGATATATAAGATTCCGTAGCCGCCGCGGAGTACCATCTTGCTGGTGGCCTGATAGGCGAAGCCGACGCGCGGACCGAAGTTTTTCCAGCTTTCCGCAGTCAGGCCGCGCGGCACGCCGTTCGACCCCGGAAACACATAACCGCCTTGCAGCGGGAGTCCGGGAACCTTCAGCGGATTATTGAGCGACGGATCGAAGTTCGGAAAGACGTTGTAGCGTTCCTGTACCGGACTCTCATATTCCCACCGCAGCCCCAGATTCAGTGTCAGTCGCGTCGTGACCTTCCAGTCGTCCTGGACAAACAGGGCCGAGTAGTGCTCGGAGACGCTTGTGTCGGTGGTGTAGAACGCATTGCCCGCGCTCGGCAGTCCGAGCAGGAAGGATGCCAGTCCGTAGCCCGAGTTGGCGCTGGCCACCAGCGGATTTGGGCCCTGCGTGAAGCCGCGCGTAAAGCTGAACGCGCCTGATCCGGCCGAGGTGCCCCAGTCGCTTCGGCGGTAGAGCCGCTGTTCGAATCCCGTCTTCAATGTTTGCCGCCCTGCGACTCTGGTGATTGCCACACTTCCGCTGCCGGTGGTCGAGGGATTGCCCGTGGTATCGGGGAACCCGAAGGTGGTAGCGTCGGCGATGCTGATGGTGGGGAAGCCGGTGCCCAGCCCCCGTCCCTTCTGGAGTGCGTTGCGGTAAGCGGCAGGGAAGCCCAGCGAAGCGACATCGAAACCCGCTCCTGGAGCTACCTGGTTCTCATTCTCGCGGTTGACACCAACTTTGGCATCCAGCAGCAGCGTGGGCGACAATGCGTCGGTGTACTGTATGAAAGTGCTGTGCCGCGGAATGAGGATGTGCTGTCCACCCACATCGGCGACGTTGTTGAAGAAGTTGGCGAAGCCCCAATCGATTCCACTATGCGAATACCGGCCGGATAGCCTGCGCGTCGCCGAAAGGTTGTAATCCGTACGGATACCCCAATCATCTTTGTCGATTGGTACCCCTGCCGTCAGAAACAGGTTCTGCGCTCCCGTGATGGGAAGTCCTGGGAGGTTAGGAACCGGGTAATAGTTCAGTACTTTCGTTGCGATGCCGTTGATCCGGTTCGCCGGAATGCGGTTGCCTGGGAAGGCATCCCGGATATACGCACCGGGATTGGCGGGGTCGGGGCGGTTGGTGGCCGTGTCATAGATCGTGATAGGCGTTCCATTGGCGGCAAAGGTTTTCGAGAAGTCTCCGGAGCGTTCCAGCAAGGTCGGCGACGTAATGGTCTCCTGGGATGCCTGACGCTGGCGGTAACCCTCGTAGTTGGCAAAGAAGAACAGCTTATTGCGCAGCACTGGGCCGCCGAGGGTCGCGCCGAACTGGTTGGTTTTCAGTGTGGGACGCTTCTGTCCGCTGCGGTTGGCGAAGAACTCGTTGGCATTCAGTTTGTCGTTGTGCAGGAACTCGAAAAGACTGCCGTGAAACTCGTTGCCACCCGATTTACTGATCATGCTGATAATTCCGCCATTGGTGCGGCCGAACTCGGCAGACATCGCATTGGTTTCAACTCTCAACTCCTGTGTCGCATCCGCTGCCAGGAACGACATGGCGCTGTAGTCGGTCATCTTTTCGTTCGAAATGCCGTCTACCAGGAAGCCGTTGCCCATCGGAGTGCCGCCCCCGATCGTCACCTGACCCATTCGCCAGGTAGAGATAACAGCGCCTCCGAAGTAGCCAATCCCGCGCACCGTCGGAATCAGGTTCGCTAAACTGAGCGGATTGCGCCCGTTCATAGGCAGTTCATCCAGCTTCCGGGTCTCAATCACGGTGCCCAGTGTAGAGGTGTTTGGGTCTAGCAGGGGCGTTCCGCCGGTCACCTGAATGGTCTCAGTCACCTCGCCGATGTCCAGCATAACCGGCACTCCGAGGGAACGCGCGGTCTCGACGATCAAGCCTTCGCGCCGAAACGTCTTGAATCCCTTGCTGCCAGCCTCGATAGTGTAGGTACCCGGCTGCAACAGGAGGAAACGAAAGGTGCCCGTGGCATCGACCTTCGTTCTCTGTACCAGACCGGTGCCGGTATTGGTTAGAGTTACGTCCGCGTTCGGGATCACGCTTCCGGAGGAGTCGGAAAGGGTTCCCGTCACCGATCCGGTAATCGTTTGGGCATTAACTGAGAACCCGTAGCAGCAAAGGGCCAAAGTGAGTATTCTTACGGAAAAAGCGCGGAAGCAAAGAGGCATAGTAAACTCCTAATTCATTCGGTCTTTGTAATGACTCTAACAGAGGTTGGGACTTTTGTAAATAGTTAAACACAGCATTTAATAACCGCCTTGGCCGAGGTGGGCATATCCAACATTTCACTCGCAACCACGCCTCGGCGTACCACTCACACCCGGTTGGCCGGACCTCCCAGGTTGGAACTGGTTGGTACAGGAACGCGCCAGACCGTGAAGGTCAATAATCGATTCGGTAGACAAGGACACCTTGAGCGGGCACTTCGGCCTGGATTCGTAGCGCAGTGCCGGCGGCGGGCAGCGTCCGGCCGCTGGTGATCTCGCGCACCTGGTTGGCCGCTTTGTCGAGGCGCAAGGTTAGATCCACTTTCGCGGGCTGGCTCTCCCAATTCAACAGAAACACCATGCGGCCGGAGTCTGCCACGAGTTGCTGCAGATCGACGGGAATGGATGTCTTCAGTTCCGGCGGAGACACGCCGGCCCATTGAGATAGAAAGGCGCCGAGCGGGTGCAGTGCGGCACCCTTCCCCTGATCTACCGGGCCCGGCAGATTGCCGACGACGATGTTCGCGCGCTGCCGCGAGAGGGCTTCGGGGCCCTCGTAGGCTTGTCCGGGGAAAGTGCCCACAATGATGGCGCGACCGCTGCCGTGCTTGTGCTCAAACGCGGCCGGAGAACCATCGTCGAAGTAGGCGAGCGGCTTTGCCTCCGGATCGAGGACCGTGAAGCGTTCTTCGAAAATCGCTCCCGCGATCTCCTGCCCTCCCCACTTGATTCGAAGATCCGGCCGGGGTGTTGTCGATTTCTCGCGAACACCCAGCATGCGGTCCCAACCGAATCCGGGGATCGCCTCCTGCGCGTAGCCGCGCTCATCCACCCATCCGGCCCGCGCCTCGGTGAACAGGCGGCCGCCCCCGCGAACGTATTGTTCCAGCACACCGGCCGCATTCGTCAGCATCAGGATGGGGTAGGGCACGACAATCAGTTTATAGTGTGTGACCTGCGCCAACGTGAGTTGCTGAACGTCGATAAAATCGACCGGGATATTGCGCTCGGTAAACATGCGGTAGTAGCCGGAAAGCGAACGCGCCACGGCACCGCGATTGTACAGGTGGCCGGCCCCACCCACGAGGTTCGTGAGCTGATTCACCACGATGGCCACTTCGGCCGGTTTCGGACGAGCCCGCAGCAGCAGGTCCGAGTTGGCGTCAATCTGTTTGGCGGCCTGGCCGGCGGTCTTGCTGCGCTCGGTAAGCGTGCCGTCCAGATCGAGCAGCCCATAGCCGCCCGACTCGTAACCGGAATTCATTGGATACAGCGCGTAGACGTTAATGCCCCGTGCGCCGCGCGAAACGGCCGTCCACATGTACCTGACCACGTCCAGCGGCGTGACTTCCTGGCTGACCACATCACCCCGCACGCCGAAACCCGCCTGCAACTCTCCGATGTAAAATCCGCGATTTTCTCCGGCCGAGCGGGTTAAGTCCACGGCCATCATGACGCGGGTCGGCGACATGTGCGGAGGGAGAGAGTGCTTGGGGTAGAGACTCGTCCCGTAATAGTCCACCGCTTTGTACATAAGGTAATCGTCGGGATTCCCGTCGCCGCCCGCGAAACTGCCCAACGCGCTGGGGCCGGCGGCATGGCTCGTGGTGACGCGATCGGGAAGTAGCGCCTTGACCGTCTGGTTCCGGGTGCGAAGGTCGTCAGCGATCTTTTGGGTGATGAAGACGCGCCAATCTACGAAATCGGTATAGGAGAGAATCGTGTCGAAGCGCGGAGGTTCCACTTCCTTCCAGTCTTGAAACTGGCGGTACCAGGCCTTGTTCAATTCCGGAAGGCCTCGATACTTGGCCTGAAGCCACTGCCGGAAACGTGCCATGGAGTGAGGGCAATAGCAGAACGTCGCGTTGGGGATGTAGTTGATTTCCGCCCAGTTGATGATGTGGGGCTCGCTCCACAGGTCCCAGCCATAAAACGAACGGCTCTTCGCCACATGGCGCGCCACTTCCCTGACAAAATCGAGGGTGGCACGGCGGACACCCGGGTGGTCGAAACAGAAACCGGGCGCTGATTGAGACGGGATGGCCTGGCCGTTCTGCGCCACGAAATGTCCGTCCGGGAACTTCACGCCGACCCAATCGGGAGCCGAATCGACATAAGTTTGCACGATCACTTTAAGACCGGTATCTTCGGCCAACTTCAAGACCAGGTCGAGCTGTTCCAGGTGATACTCGCCCTCACGCGGCTCCCCCGCAGTCCATTCCACCCATGTCCGGACGGTATTGAAACCAAGCGACTTAATGCGAACAAGGTCCTTCCGCCAGACGGCTGGCGATGCGGACGTGACCGGCTCTAGCATGGGCGCGCGAGCTTTTCCGCCCGCATACCAGACGGATACTGGCAGAAAGCTGTCATTGGAAGCTGCGGTCGTTAGGCCAGGAAGCAGCAGAATACCGATTGTGAGTAGTCCAGGTTTCATAGGTTAAGCAGGTACTAGCGGAACTTGACAAGTAAAATAGATTATGTCCTCATAATAGTATGATGTCAATGGCTCCACTCAGCAAGGAGTTGCCCGTACCGCTCTACCACCAGCTCAAATGCGTCTTGATGAACGCGATCAAAGCAGGGCAACTGGCGCCGGATGAACAACTTCCGAATGAAGGGAAGCTGGCGGAACACTTCGGGATCAGCAAAATCACCGTCCGTAAAGCAATGCAGGAACTCGCGAATCTCGGCCACGTCCGCCGGGAACGAGGCCGGGGGACATTCGTCTCCAAGCCCAAGCTGGATATGGGCCCGCGCGAACTCACCAGTTTCAGCGAAGAAATGTACCGGCACCATCTGGCAGCCAGCTCTCGGGTAGTCGAGCGTTTTACCATCGCGGCCACGGGCCGGATTGCGGAGACGCTTGATCTGCACTCCGGCGAGCAGGTGTTCGTGCTGAAACGCCTGCGCATGGCGGAGTCCGAACCGATGGGCATTCAGACCGCCCATATTCCTCTTTCCCTGGCACCGGGATTGGCGGAGGATGACCTGCAAAACGCCTCGCTGTATGACATCCTGCGGAACCGTTACGGCCTGCAACCGGCCAGAGCGACAGAAAGCTACTCTGCCGTCCCGGCCGAGCCGATTCCGGCGGGCCTGCTGAAAGTTGCACCCGGTTCTCCGGTATTCTCGGTGGAACGCATCACCTTCCTACTGAGCGGTAAACCTTTCGAGTTTGTCCAGAGCATCATGCGGGGCGACCGGTACAGTATCAATGTCGAGCTCTTGGCCAATCGAATCCCCCAGGCCGTCCGCAAGGGGGGCACACAGTGAGCCAGGTGCTCGCGGTAGATCTTGGCGGCACGAAGACGTCCATTGCGCTGATCGACGAGGCCGGATGCATTTCCGAAAAGCGGAAAGTGCCCGCGGCGACAGCTTTTGACGAGACCATCGAACAGATTGCCGCGCGGTGCTCCGGAGGTATTGTGGCGGCCGGGGTGATCGTTCCAGGGATTTACGATTCCAGCAACGGAAGCGCCTGGGCGCCCAATCTGTGGGGCAGGGATTTCCATCCGTTGCACCGTGTACTAGGTCAGCGCCTGGCCGTGCCTATTGCGATTGGCAGCGACCGCACCGGAAGCGTGCTGGCCGAACAATGGCTCGGGGTGGCGCGGGGGCTGCAGCATGTCGTGTTCGTGGCGGTCGGCACCGGAATCGGCGTGGGGATCGTTGCCGGCGGGCGGCCTTTGGAAGGCGCCCATGGGATCGCGGGAGCGGCCGGTTGGATGGTGACTGGCGGCCCCTGGAAGCCCGATTATGCCGCACGGGGCGGATGGGAAACCGAGGCGGCCGGTCCCGCGGTGGCGCGTCGCGGGGGCATGGAATCGGCCGAAGCCGTAGTTGCGGCGGCGCGCCGAGGCGACCAACGGGCCCTACAAGCCTTGGCTGAGACTGCCGATTACCTAGCCTTGGGAATTGCCGGATTGATCGCCATCTTGGATCCGGAAATGGTGGTTTTGGGTGGCGGGTTCATGCAGGCGGGTGACCTGATGATGGGACGGATTCGATCGCACGCCCTGGAATGGACGCAGCCCATCGCCGCCACTCGCGTTCGCATTGAAGCGACCGCGCTCGGCGAAGATGCGGGATTGCTGGGCGCCGCGCGTTTGGCCTGGTTAGAGGCGGAACGGTAAGCTATGGAACTGGACCTCACGCCACGCTTGGAAGCTCGCCGCATTTCCCTGCTGAGCGGTGCCGCGTACGCGGGGATGTTTGTTTTCGGCATCGTAATGGCTTTGCTGGGCGCCGTCCTGCCGGCTTTGGCGGGCCGGTTGCACTTCGAGATCGCCGACATTGGCACATTGTTCCTGGTGATGAATGGCGCCATGCTGGCAACAAGCCTGGTGGTCGGCCTGACGATAGACCGGTTCGGCATCAAGCTCCCGCTGACCCTGGCCCCCCTGATGGTTGCAGCCGCGCTCGTGCTTGTACTTCGGGCGACGGCGTCCGCCGCGTTGTTGCCGGCAGTCGCCCTTCTCGGCATTGGAGGGGGGGCGCTGAATGGAGCCACCAATACGCTGGTCGCCGATCTGCATGACGACGAGAGGCGCAAAAGCGCCGCACTCAACCTGCTCGGCGTGTTCTTCGGCTTTGGCGCGTTGTTTTTGCCGTTCTCGATTGGCGCTTTGCTGGCCCGGCTCTCCATTGCACCATTGTTGGCGGCGGCTGCCGTGCTGTGCGCCGCGGCGGGGATATTCGCCGCGACACTGCAATTTCCCGCTCCCAAGCAACGCAACGCTCTCCCGGTGGCGGACATTCCGCGGTTCCTGCGTTCGCCGATGGTGTTGGCGCTGGCGCTTCTTTTGTTCTTCGAATCGGGTGTGGAGTTCACTCTGGGGGGTTTCATTTCCACGTACCTGACGCACGATATGGCGCTGTCCTCGGTGTCGCTGGCGTCCTGGATTCTGGCAGGATACTGGGGCTCGGTAATGGTGTCTCGCGCGGTATTGAGCCGACTTGCGCTGGCATCCGATCCGTATCGGACCCTGCTGTTCTGCGCCACCGGCGCGTGTGTGGGGTCGTTGCTGGCCGCCGTCGCTCCGTCGCCGGTCGTGTCGGCATTCGCCATCCTCCTGTGCGGCTGGTCGCTCGCAGGCATCTACCCTACTGCTTTAGGGATCGCTGGATCGCGTTTCCAGTCGCATTCCGGAACCGTCTTTGGAATCCTTTTTGCGGTCGCGCTGTCGGGCGGGATGCTCTTTCCCTGGGTGGCGGGACAACTGGGAGGCGCGGCCGGTCTGCGTTGGGTTTTTGGGATGATCGCGGCGGCTTTCGCCGCCATAGTCGCATTGAGCCGCCTGGCCGCTCGTTTGTCGATCAGGAAAGAAGCGGAATAAGGACCGCCTGAATTGATGCCTTCTCCATACGACGCCTATAACGGAACGAAGTCAGTATGCGGAAAGCGCGCCGGTTCCTCGGCCCTTTCCCGAATCGAGTTCACGTCCATCATCGACGAGGTCAGTGAGATTGAGGACGCCGGGATTTCGGATACGTTCCTTGCTCCGGGTCTGGTGGATCTCCAGGTCAACGGGTTTGCCGGAGTGGACTACAACGATTCCACGGTGCTGCCCGAAGCTGTAGCCGCCTCGATCGAGCGTCTTTTTCAGACCGGCGTCACGAAGTTCTTTCCGACCATCATCACCGGGTCGAGGGAGGAAATGGTCGGTGCTCTGTGCAGGCTGGCCGAAGCGAAACGGGAATTCCGAAGGTCGGGGATGCCTGCGGCGGACGCCATTGCCGGCTTCCACATTGAGGGGCCCCACATATCGCCCGAGGATGGTCCGCGCGGCGCGCATCCGGCTCGGCACGTCCGGCCGCCCGATGAGGAAGAGTTCCAACGCTGGCAGGAGGCCGCGGGTGGTGAAGTCCGCCTGGTCACCCTTTCGCCCGAATACCCCGAGGCGCCGCGCTATATTTCGGCGCTGGTGGCAGCGGGCATCGTGGTCAGCATCGGGCACACGAAGGCGACTTCAGAGCAGATCAGAACGGCCGTGGACGCGGGGGCGACAATGTCGACCCATCTGGGGAACGGAGCCCACGCCACTCTGCCTAAGACCTCAAACTACATCTGGGATCAATTGGCGGACGAACGGCTGACCGCGAGCTTCATCGTGGATGGCATCCACCTTCCCCCGGCGTTCCTCGGCAGCGCCATTCGAAGCAAAGGCGCAAACCGTTCGGTGCTGGTGACGGACGCCGTCATGCCGGCCACGTGCGAACCGGGGCCGTATCGGTTGGGCGCGGTCCTGGTGGAACTTTTGGCGGACCACCGCGTAGTAATCCGTGGCGGTACGCGACTGGCCGGCTCGGGGTTAACGATGGACCGCGCGGTGGGCAATTGCGTGCGCCTGGGCCGAGTGCCTCTCGAGACGGCACTGGCGATGGCGACTGTGAATCCCGCCCGCGCGGCGCGCATCGCCGGGCGCCAGCAAGGTCTGGCCACAGGCGAAACGGCGGATTTTGTCCGTTTTCGCTGGGACGAGGCATCTCATTCGCTCGCCGTGCTGGAAACCATTGTGGCGGGCAAGACTGTGTACACGGCTTGACGGTGTGGGCGCCGGGGTCTGGCGGCAACATGCCTGCGCCCCTCTCGTCCGGTAAGGACGCCCCGCCAACGCGAACTGCAACTGCAGTGCAAACTGCAATTCGCGCGCATGCACAGGCGACAGTGTCGCGGTAGTCTGTAAGGTGCTGACATCAGGAGGTTTTAAAATGGCAACGACGACGCTCATGGCAATCGCAGCCCATCCCGGCGATGCCGTCTTTTCGATGGGCGGGGCAGTCGCTCAACATGTGCGGAATGGCGGCAAGGGAGTCTTCCTAAGCCTGACGCTGGGCGAGAAGGGCGCTCCAGCCGGCATTACGGCGGAGCAGTACGGCGAAACCCAACGCGCGGCGAGTATGAAAGCTGCCAAAGTGCTGGGAGCGGAGTTCGAGCTGCTCACTTACCCCGATGCCGAGATCCCGTTGCGAGATCAGGCCGCGCTAGCGGTGTGCGATGTTATCCGCAAGCATCAGGCCGATATCGTGATCACACACTGGAGCGGCAGTTGGCACAAGGACCATCAGCACTGCCACCTGTTGGTGCGCGATGCGGTCTTCTACGCAAGTTTGAAGACCATGAACCGCCAGGACCCGCCGCACGGCGTTCGCAAGCTATTCTATGCGGACAACTGGGAAGACGCTGAGAATTTCAAACCGGACACCTACCTGGACATCACGGACGTCTTTGACAAGTTCCTGGCGGCGGGCGGCGCCTACCCCATGTGGCGCGGCGAGACGGGATTCCGGTACAACGATTATTACTCCAGCCTCGCGGTCATGCGTGGCTGCCTCTCTGGCTTCAAACACGCAGTGGCGCTGATGTCGGACATGTCCGAGCGGATCACCAGATTGCGAACGCTGTGAACATGGGTACCCGACATAAATGTAGATGATCGGGCGGCAGAGCGGGACAGCCTCCGGAATATGCGGCCCCGCCCACCGGTCCGCCGTTGGCGCTGGCGGACCGGTGCACGCTACCGATCATCTGGAAGTAGCAAGTACGGCAGAGGGCGACCGCTCGTACCATTTCTCTGTGTACGCATCAAAAACGCGCAGGTTGTGATCCTTCGCGATGCCCTCGACGTTTGGCGACACGAACGTCGGCGGTGCGAATCCTCGCGCGGCCAGCCGCGACGCGGTTTCCGCAACCAGCGACATGGCAATAAATACGGCAGCCATGGTAGAGCCGGCAGCCACCTTCTCCAGGCGACCAACGTCCACCTGCGCATCTTCCGGAGCGACGCAATTGTCAATCGCGATGTCGGCAGTATCGGGAAGTTGCTGGCGGCTCGAGTGGGTAACCTGAGCGATCCCGCGATTCGCGTGCGAGGAAACCGTGACCACCTTCAGGCCATGCGCCTTGGCGTACTGTGCTGCTTCAATGGGAGCGGCATTCAGGCCCCCATGTGAGAACACGATCATGCAGTCGCCGGGCTCGAAAGAGAAGCTTTGCAGAAATTGTGCGATGTAGCCCTCGCGGCGTTCCAGCCAGAGCAACTCCCGGGCGCCGCCGGGTCCGATCACGTTATGCCACATCAGGCGCGGGTCATAGAGCGGATAAAAACCGATGAAACTGCCGTAGCGCGGAAAGATGTCCATGACAGGTATGACGGAATGCCCGCTGCCGAAGAGATAGACTCGCTTCCCGGCTGCGATCGCAGTCGCGAACATCTCACCCGCTGCTTCGATCTTCGATCGCTCACGATCGTTGATCCCGGCCAGCACGCCGGTAATGCAATCATAATATTTGTTTGCTGACATTAGTTAGTCCTTGTGAATTCCAGTGTGGAGTAGGGCGAGCTTCGCGGCTCCCTGGAGACCCGCGTCCTCGCCCAGTGTTATGAGTTCGATCTTTGCCCCCATCGCGTATACAGCCCAGGAGGAGCGCGCCTGCTTCGTCTACCTCGGCGATAGCCGCTTTCGTCCCCCCGGGATCCACTGCGAGAATCGTCGGCTTCATTTGCGGGTACGGGCCCCCGCGACCAGGTCGAGAACCACCCTGTAGCGATCTCCGCGCATAATCGAAGTTGTCACTTCCAGTGGCCGCCCGCTCTCCAGATACGCAATGCGCTCAGCCGCGAGGGCAGGAAATCCGGGCGCGACGTTGAGCAACTTCGCATCCTCCGCATTCAGCAGGACCGCGAAATGAGTCTCGCGAGCCCGCGCCGGCTGCAGGTCGAACTTCTTTTGCAGGATCTCGTAGAGCGACACATTCTCCATCGGCTGATCGGGAAGTCCAGGTGCAACTTCCAGCGGGACGTGCGAAGTCTGGAGTCCAATAGGTTCGCCATCGGCAAGGCGGACGCGCCTGAGGATGAATACTTCGGCTCCAACGCTCACGTCCAATTTTTCCGCGGTAGCCGGGTCGGCAGAGACGACACAAGCTTCCAGGATCCGCGAACCGGCCTTGATCCGCCGTCGCCGCATCTCCTCAGTGAAGCTGGTAAGTTCGTGCGGCCCCTGCTCCAGGCGGGCGCGGGAAACGAATGTTCCGCGTCCCTGCTCACGCCGGATATATCCCTGATCGACCAACTCGCGAAGCGCTTCCCGGACAGTCGTTTTGCTGACCCCGTACGCCTGCGCCAGATCGGATTCGGTGGCAAGCTGTTCATCGGCTTTGAAACGGCCGGATTGAATGGCATCCAATATGATTGAGTTTAGCTGATGATAAAGTGGGATCGGCAGTCGTTTATCTAGTGTCATCTGCATAAGAATGCTTAAAGCAGCGTCTCCACTCGGTTCACGCGCCCGCTGGGGTCGGACATCAAAGCAATTGCGTGCCCGAACCCGGACAGGCATCCGCGCATCACGGCGAGGCTGGAATAATAGTCATTGTACCGGAAAAACCCGGTCTGCCCTCGCCACATTGGATAAGCGTCACAGGCTTTTAACCATCGGTCGGCGACATTGGTGATGTCCAGATATGTGTCGGGTTTGAAATTGTCGGCATCCTCCCAGTTGTCGGCGAAGAAGAGCTTGCGAACCGTATGCGGCGGATGTTTGCGGTTCATCGCGGACAGGTCGGAGTAGAACAGCGCATCCCGTACCAGCAAATGGCAGTTTTGATGGTCTTTGTGCCAACTGCCGCCCCAGTGCGTGATCACGATTTCGGGCTTGTACTGGCGTACCAGGTCACACACCGCCAACGCTGCCTGATCTTTAAATGGAATTTCGGCGTCGGGGTAAGTCAATAACTCGAACTCCGCCCCCAGCATCTTTGCAGCCTTTAGGCTGGCAACGCGCTGCATCTCTCCGTACCGATCAACTGTGATATTGGCGGGAGCGCCTTTCTCACCCAGCGTCAGACTGACGAACACTCCTCTCCCGCCACCCTCGACATGCTGAGCTATAGCCCCACCCATCGTAAAGAGTGCGTCGCCGGGATGAGCGGCGATCGCCATGAGAGTCACCGGCACAAGAGCCCTCCTTTTGCCGCCTTCGCGGGCGGGGGATGACAGCGCAAGAACATAATCATAACCTGTCAACATGATAACATGTCAACATGATAAATGAGACTTTCGCGGCGTTAGCCCTTACGCGGCTGCTTGGAAGCGATGAACGGCTGCCAGATTGAAGCGTGGTGAAACCGGCCGCGATGTGCTCGATGCCATGAGCGGGCCGGACGGAAGCGTTCCGGAAGGTTCGCGCTAAGTACTTACTGTACGAATGAAAGAGAGGTTCAGATCCATGAATCGGTTAGCCAATAAGTGGATGCTTTGCAGGTCGTTCGCGATCGCCGCGCTTATCGGCGCAATCCTAAATCTGCCTGGCCTCGCCCAGCAAACAACAGGTGCCATCACCTATTCATGCAGCGTCAGGCTTCGCCCGCCGGAACTACGCGGGCGCTGGGCTGGGATACGCCAGCCAAGGAATCCTTCCCGGGCGACCTCGCTTCGCCCACCGCCATTATCCACACCGGTTTTACCGGCACTTCCGTCTACATCGACCCGGAGCGCGATGCGTTCATTATTTTGCTTACGAACCGCGTTTACCCAACGCGCCAGAATTTCCTGATAACCCAGGCGCGGCCGGCCATCCACACAGCCGTCCTTAGCGCACTTGACCAGCTATGACCTTAAGCAACTTATTCACTCTTTTGCTCTGCGCGCCGCTGCTCTCCGTTGCCCAGGCGCCTCCCATGCCCATGCCGATTGAGTTCCAGAACTCGGCCGAATTCGGCTGGCTGCAGAAGAAGGTTCTGGATTCGCGTTTGCTAGACGACATGGATGATTTAGGGGCCTGGTCGATTCAGGGGCAGGCCAGACTGAGTTCTCCCGCCGGAAGCGGACAAGCCGGGATGCGGGCCTTGCGCGTGGAAATGGAGATGTTCCGGGACAAGCCGGCACCGACGCGGAACGGCTTATCCACGGTGAACCTGAAGCATACCTTTCCGGGCGAGGACTGGAGCGGATATAACCGGATCTCTTTGTGGATTCGTCCAGAGTTGAGCGGCTTCCCTATGCTGCCCATCGAAATTGTGCTGCGCAACGACGGGAAAGAGAAGGTGCCCGACCTTGACCACCACGAAGGGATCCACTACGTCACCCTGCAAGACCGGAAATGGCAGCACGTGGTGTGGGAAATCACGCCGCTCGCCAGGGATAAGGTGACTTCCATCGAGATCGGCTACTGGGTCAACAAGAGATTGCCGGATCCGGACGACAGCGTCGCCTTCGAGATCGCGAGGCTCGAACTGCAACGGGTCGAGCCCGATCATTACGAGGGCTGGAAGGTTGCGCCAGGCAAAATTTCGTTCAGTCATACGGGCTACCAGCCGGGCTCGTCCAAGACCGCGCTCGCCAGCGATGTCACGGCGCGGGATTTCCAATTGATCCGGCTCGACAACAATGCTCAAGGTGAAATTGTTCTTTCCAAGCCGGTTCGGATTCAAAAGACCAGGCTCGGCCAATTCCAGGAGATGGACTTTTCCGAAGTGCGCAAACCCGGCAGTTATATAATTCAAGCCGGCGACAGGCGAACTCGCACGTTCCGGATCAGCGACGATGTGTGGAGCGGAACGATCTGGAAAATGATCAATTTCTTCTTGGGTGAGCGCTGTGGATTTGCGGTTCCCGGCTCTCACGACGTCTGCCACCGGGATTGGCAGGCGGTGCACGGCGACAAGAAAATCATAATGAATGGCGGCTGGCACGATGCCGGCGACCTGTCCCAGGGACTAGTGAACACGGGCGAAGCCACCTATGCCATGTTCGCGCTCGCGGAGCGGCTGCAAGCCAGAGGAGAAGATCCGGAGTTGCTGCGGAGGCTCATTGAGGAGGCCAAGTGGGGGCTCGATTGGATATTAAAGGTACGATTTGACGGCGGATACCGCATCGGCTTTGCCGGGATCAATATCTGGACCAATGGTATTCTCGGAGACGCCGACGATCGAACGCGCGAAGCCCGCAACAACCCCAACGTCAACTACATCGCTGCGGCCTCAGAGGCAATCGCCTACCGCGTGTTGAAGAACGGCGAACCGGAGTTGGCTGCCAGGAGTCTCAAAATTGCCGAAGACGACTGGCGGTATGCCATCGCCGGCAAAGAGGGCCCAGAAACGTGGAGCACGCCGGCGTTTGCGGCCTCCCCGATGGAACTGGCCAGCATCGGAATCCTGGCTTCGCTCGAACTGTACCAGGATACCGGCAAGAAACAGTATGCGGATCAGGCCGTCAAACTGGCGCCGATTGTTGTGGAATCGCAGCAAAAGAGCTACGTTGGCCGTGAATTTCCGCTGGCCGGGTTCTTCTACACCGGGCCGGACAAGCAAACGCTATTTCATCAGTTTCACCGCGGTAACGACCAGGCGCCCATCGTGGCCATGGCGCGGTTGTGCGACGCTTTCCCGGACCACAAGGACTGGATAAAGTGGTATTCGGTAGTGGCGCTTTACTCGGAGTACCAGAAATCGGCTGCGCGGGCGACCGATCCGTATGGCGTGCTGCCTGCCTACGTCTATAACGACACGGAATACATGCAAGTTCCCGAGCAGGGCGGTCTCTATCAGGCCACTCGCGAAACTTATCGCCAACAGGTGCTGCAAGGCATGCCCATGGGCGACGGCTCCTATCTGAAGGTATTTCCTGTGTGGTTCGCGCGGCGCGGCAACTACGGCGTGCTGCTATCGCAGGCAAAGGGACTTTCGGCGGCCGCGCATCTGCGCGGCGACTGGGCGGCGGCCGACCTGGCGCAACGGCAGCTCCAGTGGGTGGTCGGCCGCAATCCGTTCGTGCAGAGCACCCTTTACGGCGAAGGATACGATTGGACGCAGCAGTACAGCGTCTCCTCCGGGGACATAGTGGGCGCTCTTCCTGTGGGTATGGAGACACGCGGCAACAGCGACGCGCCTTACTGGCCATCCCAGAATTGCTACGTATATAAAGAGGTCTGGGTACATCCGGCTGGCCGCTGGTTCTGGCTCATGGAGGATCTCGCCGGACCCGCTCTGGTCCAGGGGCGCGTCAGCCCGGGCGCCGCGAGGAAGGTGGAATTTGCCGAGTCCGGCACCGGGCGTGTGCTGTCCGTTGACACGGATCCAACGCGTGGCTTCTTCCGCGCCTTTGTGCCCGGAGGCATTTACACGGTCCGCAGTGCGGGCGAGCATTTAAGCCTCACGGCGCTGCCGGGCGGCACGTATCAAGTGGATCTGCGCGCCGGCCATGCGCTGGATTTTTCCATCACGGCTGAAAAAGCTGCGGAGGGCGCCGTCGGCATTCGCGTGACCGCTTCCGCCAAAGGCAGCCACACCTGGGCCATCCGCACCGAAAATCTTGAAATTGCGCAATCGCAGGGGGAGTTGACGCTGAGTCCGGGGAACCCCGGCACATTCGTCTGGAAAGCCAAGGTGCTTTCATCCGGCCGTCCTTGGGTCGTCGTGGTGATTCCGGACGGCGATGTTTCCCAGCGCCGGGAGCTGGTGGGCTCCAGCCTGTGACATTACGACGCACGATCCTTCTCTTCTGTGCCGCCGCGGCGCTGGGCGCGACGGGCTGCGCACAAACGGCCGCGCGCCGCTCTTACGAGGTGCTGCGTACCGGGCAGCCCATCCGGGTGGACGGAAAGCTGGATGAAGCAGCGTGGGCCAAAGCGCTCCCTGTCGGAGCTTTCGTAAACAACCGCGACGGCTCTCCAAGCCCGATCGCGACCGAAGCGAAGATCCTGTATGACGCTCGGTTCCTTTACTTCGCGTTTCGCAATGTGGATGAGAACATCTGGGCTACCATGACCCGGCGCGACGCGCACCTGTGGGAGGAGGAAGTTGTAGAAGTCTTCCTGCAAGCGGACCCTCGGCAAACCAGCTACATCGAGCTCGAAGTGAACCCGCTGGGAGCAATGCTCGATATCTTCCTTCTCGACGTCCGTAAGCCCCTGCATTACGAGAGTTGGAATAGTGAAAAGCTACAGTGGGCGGTGCAGGTAGATGGCACCGTGGATGGCAAACCTGGCGACAAGCAGTGGACCTGCGAGATCTCTCTCCCGTTGGAAGATGTCGTGCCCGCGCCGAATATCCCACCCGTGCCCGGCGACCGCTGGAGGCTGAACCTTTACCGCGTAGAAAAATTACCCAGGCCTGCATCATTGGCATGGTCCCCAACCGGGAAGGATTTCCATGTGCCGGCCATGTTCGGTGAAATCGTATTTAGCGACCGGCGAGTTGACTGATATTGCCGGCCGCCATCTGAGGCGTTCATGAACATCGCGAAACTAACTTGCTTTCTTTTTCTTCTTTCCGTATCGGCATGTGCGCAGAGTCTCCGAACCGATCCCCAGCTTTCAAAACTTATCCAGAAAATCCGCGCGGGTGTGAATGGCAATGAGGCCCTGGACTTCGTGGTCCGCCTGCACGAAACAGATCAGTGGGGAAGTTTCGCGAAATTCCAGGAAAGCGCGCTCTATTTGCAGAAGACCATGAGTGACATCGGCCTGCGGAACGTGGAGTTGGACTCCGCGCCGGCGGATGGCGTCACACAGTTCGGCTTCTGGACGATGCCGCTGGCCTGGGACGTAAAACAGGCCAAGCTCGAGATCGTCGAACCTGTGACGCCGCCCGACATGCGCGTCCTTGCCGACTACAGCAAGGAGCCGGCATCCCTCATCATGTGGAGCGGCGCAACGCCGCCCGGCGGTATCACGGCGGAAGTGGTGGAACTGAGGTCGGGCAGCCTTTGGGAACTGAAAGGCCTGGACGTAAAGGGCAAGATGGTCCTGACGGAGCCGCCCCTGGACCTGGCTCAGCGAGGCGCGCTCAAAGCCGCGCTTTACAAGATGGGCGCCGCGGGTGTCATGAGCTACGTCACCGAAAGCCCGGATTTGCCGAACGGCCACTACTGGATGAATGCCTGGGGCGACTACGGCTGGGGTTTCACGAAAGCGAGCAGCCCGCTAGTGGGCTTCTCAATCACACCGCGGCAGGGCGCCTACGTTCGCAACCTGCTCGCCCGCGGGACGAAAGTCCGGGTAAAGGCAGTGTCGGATACCCGCTACTACTCCGGCCGTTATCCCTATGTGACCGGTGTGATCCGCGGCAGCGACTCCGGTGAGGAAGTCTTGGAGCTCGGCCATGCATTCGAGCCAGGCGCGCAGGACAACTCGACAGGCGTGGCTGGAATGCTCGAGGCTGTCGCGACGCTCAACCGGCTTATCGAAGCGGGCGAGCTGCCGCGCCCCAAGCGGAGCATCCGGATCCTCGCCATGCCCGAAGACTATGGTTCATCCGCGTACATCGCCACCCACGCAGATCGCATTAAGCGCACCATCGGGGCGATATGCGTGGATACGGCCGCAGGCTCCTATGATGCGGCGGGCGGGTACAGTTTTGCGATGAATCCCGACGTAAACCGGTCCTACCAGGATGCACTGATCGTCCGTGTGGCGGAGAACTACTACGCCGGATTCTCGCGGCAGTTCCCGCGTTGGACTCCGTACCGGGCGTCGTCGGACTCTTACCTGAGCGACCCTACCATCGGCGTACCGACCCTTGCTGCGAACGGCAGTAGCGGCGCCGTGAGTGTGCACCACAACAGCGCGGACACGCTGGACCGCGTGGACCCGCGCTCCTTGCGTGACTTGAGCGCAGTGGTCGCCGGTTTCCTGTATTATCTGGCCTCGGCCGGAGATGGTGACATCCCGTGGCTCGGAGAAATCACAGTGGACCGCGCTGCCGAAAACACCCTTCGTGCGGCAGCACCGTACCTGAATCGTGTGGCGGCCGCGGCGAACGCGGAGGCGCTCGGCCGGGAACTGCACGACGGGCTGGCCAAGATCGACTACACCGCTGGGCGCGACCGCGAGGCTTTTCTCTCCATCTTGCGCCTTGCTTCGCCGGAAAATCGGGAAAAGGCTCGCGTCTCGCTGGCTCCCTTGTTGAAGAACATGCTGCGATTCTCCGACGTGCAGTGCGAGCGGCTGCGCGATGCGGTAGACCGCCGTGCAACCGAACTCGGCACTGCGCTGCCGGTCAAAGCCATCGCGCCCGCCGCCGATCCGCGGCGTGCCGAGGCTTCTCGCATCATCGTCAAGCGCAAGCGCTTTGGCCCGGTAACCCTCGATGACCTTCCGCTCGACCAGCGGGAAGGCTTCCCCGGTTTCGCGGGTAGTCCTGCCCCATTGCCGCTGCTTATTTGGTGCGACGGCAAGCGCAATCTCGCCGAAGTAGTCCGCCTGATCGAGTTCGAGTATGGGCCGATGGACTTTGATTTTGTCGGCTATTTCAAGTTCCTGGCCAAGCACGGATACGTCGACATAGTTACGCCAGCAGGCCTGCGCGATTGAGGTTTTTTGTCGAGAGTTGAGCGCAGTTGCCCCTCCTTCGCAATTGCAACAGGAAGATTATCAGCAGGAGATCGTGCTGCGATAGGTGGCCCCGTGCTCGCGATAATGGCTTTGAGGACGCAGAGGCTCTCAACCCATTCCGGTTTGTGCCGATCGCCTTTTCGGGGTGGATGAACCGACGCCAAATTCAAGTCATTGACTACCTTCGCGAGGAGAACCGGGTGCTTCGCGAGCAAACTCGGTGGACGGCGATAGCGCCTCGATGACAATCGGCGCCGGAGATTAGCTACCAGGCGATAAACCGTACAGAACTATTCCGGCCAGAAGACCCACCTGATGCCGCGCCTGATCGGCCCAGGGTTTTGGATTTCCGGGTTCTTCGGGTCAAGCAAATCGCACTTGCTCAAGATCCTGTCGCTGGTCCGCGATGCCTCCCACGGAAACCAAAATCTGTAGGACTACCCTTAGTCAAGCAGATACCCCACACGCCGGATTACTTGGTTTGGAGGGCGCTGGCTTCAGTCACCAGCCGACAGTTCTCCAGCACCTGCTCCTGGCGTTTGGGAAACATGCCGATGACCACTGCGTCGCGGGGCTTAGCGGCGCGAAAAACTAATTTGATCGCGGCGCGACGCGAGTCGGCGGTAGCACATTGCCGCGTCGCGCCGTAAACCTTGAAGATGAGGCAGGTCTTGGACGTCTGGCGGACGCGATCCAGCATCAGCTCTCGGTCGGCATCGCGGAAGAACTCGCCTTGCACGGCTCTGCCGGCCACCTTGGCCGCTTCCTCCGCACCGCGGCTCAGATTGTAAACGCAGGTCATGTAAAAATCAAAGTCCCAGCCCTTGGTTTCCGCGTAGTCAACCACCTCGGGGATATGCGTCCCCAACCCCACCTGCGCGCCCGTCTGCCGGATGGCTTTCAGATTGTCACAGAGTTGGTCGAGCTTGGCGGTCTGCCAGAGCCTGTCTGTCTGGCTGCCGTGATGGTAAATCCCGATCGGTTTGAGCGTGCAGATCTCGCGAAGGTTACGCTGCAGGTCGCCGTACTCGGTGGCGGTCTGCGCAATCCATTGAATCCGTCCACCCTCCAGGCGATATTCATTAAGCGTGCGCATGATGTGGCGGTCTCCGCGCGACTGCCAGGTGTTGATGTCGGCGCTCTCACAGTCCTGCAGGAATTTCTTCGTATGAGCAGTTGTGAAGTAATCCCGCATCTCCGCATCGAGTTCGGGCGAAACGTGAGAAGTGGCGCTCACCGGGTTGCCGCCGACAATCAGCCGGGAGATCGTGTGGGGGCCAAATCCAACCATGGGCAGGGCATCCGACGCACGAGCCGTGGTAGCCGTCGCGGCGATCGCCGCCAACCGCAGCATATCCCGCCTGCCGAAGGTTTCCATAGATTCAACGCTACTCCTATGTGGAAATTAAGGTCCGTTAGTACGGTTTGAGTATATTCCTGGACTTGTCAAAAAGTCAAACGAAAGTCTTGCCTTCATATAAGATGAGCCTGGACAACTCCTTCCACGCCTCGTTAGCGCTCCGGCCATTTTTCAACTCAAAATGAAAGGCAGACCTCGGAAAAACTCTCACTGAAAACAAATGGATTTCCCGCCACATACCCGCTCAAGTGCGAAAGTCAGGTTAGCTTCCACCAATCAACTGATTTTGATCGATTCATAGCCGGACGGTTGTGTTATCCTTATTTACTATCTTAAACTCTTAGTATCTTGAACTTCGAAAGATCAGTCTTATGCCGGATTTCACCACTGCTACCCTCGCGGCGAGAACGGCTGCCATGAACCTGGCCTTCCAGTACGCCAAGCCGACGGACGCCGTGGTGGTGGGGATGTATCCCAAGTATCAGGAGCAAGTGCAGGAGAACTAGCGACTGGTAATGGAAGCTCTCAAAGGCCGCTCTGTCTGACAGCAGTAAAGAAAGTATGCGTAACAAGTGGGATCCTGAACGCCGCAGATTTATGAAAGCGACGGCGGTAGCCGTGGCAGCGACCACTATTTCCTGTTCCCGTTCCGGCCGCCCGTGGCGGTTTCTGACCAGCGCGGAAGGGGCCGCCGCAGTCGCCGTGTGCGACGCCCTGATTCCTCCGGACCAGTACGCCGGCGCCGTGGCAGCAGGGGCCGTTGTTTTTATCGACCGGCAGCTCACGGGTCACTACCGCAATTACGCGAAGCTCTATCGGGATGGCTTGGCCGCACTGGATCGTGCCAGCCAGGAGGGTTATCACACCGCTTTGGCGGGCCTGCGGGCGGACTGCCTGACGGAGCTGTTGAAAAAGGTCGAAAAGGGAGAGGCGCGCGCCTCCGGATGGTCCAAGAGCCAGCAGCAGAAGTTCTTCTCCACCATCCTGGCGCACACCATGCAGAGCTATTACGGCGACCCCCGCCATGGGGGCAACCGCGACGAGGTGGGGTATCGAATGCTCGGCATCCCGGCAACGCCGGTGCGTGGCAGGTCGAAGCACGATCTGACGCTGAGCGAAGCCAGCCAATCGAGCGCGGAGAAGCGGCCATGAGCCGGAAGCGGGTGAACGCGGTAGTCATCGGCGCGGGCGCCGCGGGCGGCGTGGTGGCGAAGGAACTGGCTGAGGGCGGATTGAGCGTCGTCCTACTGGAGCGCGGCCAGTGGACCACGAACTACGATTGCCGCAAGGACGACCTGCGGAACCAGCGCACGTCCGTGCTGGGCCACCCGTTCGGCCCAGACGACGAGCGGAACCCGCGCGTCATAGACGACACGAACGGCGAGTCCGCCGTCGTGAAGCCGAGCGAGCCCGGCTACCAGAACAATGCGGCGTGCGTGGGCAGCGGAACCGTGAGCTACGGCGCGATGGCCTGGCGGTACATGGAGCAGGATTTCCGGATGCGCTCCATTTACGGAGCCGTCCCGGGCAGCACGCTAGAGGATTGGCCTATCACGTACCACGACCTGGAGCCCTATTACGAGAAGGCGGAACGCGAGATCGGCGTCTCTGGCGAAGTCACGAATGATCCGTTCAAGGCACCGCGCGTTAATCCATTGCCCATGCCGCCCCTGGCCGGTAACCGCGAATGCGAACTGCTGCGCGCCGCCGCCGGGAGACTCGGCTGGCATCCCTTCGACGTGCCGATGTTCCGCAACAGCGTTCCACGTCAGGGGCGCCAGCAGTGCATGCGCTGCCGCTGGTGCGTTGGCCACTCCTGCGAGGTGAACGCGAAGAACGGTACGCAGAATACGGTGATCCCCACCGCGCTCGCCACCGGGAATTGCGAACTGCGGACCGGCTGCCACGTGCGCAGGATCCTTACCGATGCGCGCGGCCGGGCGGCCGCTGTCGAGTATTACGATGACCGCGACCGGTTGCAGGAACAGCCGGCCGATCTCGTGGTGGTGTCCGGCGCGGCGATCGAATCGGCCCGGCTTTTAATGCTTTCGGCCGGCAAGATGTATCCCGCGGGCATCGGCAACCGCTACGACTGGGTGGGACGCAATCTACAGGGCCACTCGTATCCCCGCGTCGCCGGTCTGTTCAAGGAAGTGATTTACGACGATCTCGGCCCCGGGTCCGGCGTCGCCGTCTGCGATTTCTCGCACGGCAACAAAGCACTCACCGGCGGCGCGATGATCACGGGCGACTTCCTGCGCAGCCCGTACCAGTTCGTGGAGAAAACGCCGCGCTGGGCGCCCCGCTGGGGAATTGAGCACAAGCGTTTCATGCGCGAGGCGTACCGCTTCCATGCCAGCGTGGGCGGCCCCGTGCAGGAGATGCCCACCTGGGACTCGCGGGTTCAACTGGATCCGAAGGTGAAGGACTACTGGGGTTTGCCTGTGGCGCGCATCTCCGGTCAGAAACATCCGCACGTGGTGGAGATCGCGAAGTTCATCGTCGGGAAGTGCGAGATGTGGCTCAAAGAGGCCGGCGCCTACAAGACCTGGGCCAGCATCCCGAACCTTGCGGTGAGCGGCGGCCAGCACCAGGCGGGCACCTGCCGGATGGGCAATGACCCGAAGACATCCGTTGTGAATCGCTATTGCCAGGTACACGAAGCGGACAACCTCTTCGTGATCGACGGCAGCGTGCATCCGAATAACGGCGGTTTCAACCCGGCGCTCACCATCATGGCGGTGGCGTATTACGCGTCCGCGAACATCGTGAAGACATGGAAGGGAACGGGGTTCCGGTCGTGAAGTACCGCCGTCCGCTGCTGATTACCGCAGCCGCACTGGTGTGCCTTGGCCTAGCTGCCGTCCCGGGTGCGAAGTTGTATTACCAGTCCTCCTGGGGAGAGGCTTGCGCGCGCTGCCATGAGATCCAGCCCAATTTCGACAGTTGGCAGCACTCATCGCACCGCAAGATCAACTGCACGCAATGCCATGCCAGCTCACTTGAGGCGAGCGTGCGCCGCATCGTGCTGCACGCTCGCGGCGAGGTGCCGGAGAGCTTCCACCTCCGCCTGAACGACGTATTCGGCATGATGGAGCGCTGCAAGAGCTGCCACCAGCAGGAGTTTGCGCAATGGCGGGCCGGGCCTCACGCCACCACCTACTCGCGCATCTTCACGGATCCCAAGCACAACGAGAAGCGGCGCCTGATGGACGACTGCCTGCGCTGTCACGGCATGTACTTCGGAGGCGGCGTCACGGATCTGGTGGAGCCCGTAAGCACGACCGGTCCCTGGAAGCTGAAGGATCCGAAGCTCGCCATGCAGCCGGCCATCCCATGTCTCGCCTGCCACTCGATCCATCGCCAGGGCGCTCCGATGTTCGCGAGCCAGGACCGGACGGGGCCAAAGCAGGAGAAGTTCCGGCCTTCGCTCGCGCTCATGGACCGGCGCTCCCAATTGCCGATCTCGCTCGCGATCCTGCCGATTCCGCCCGTGATGGAGGGCGCTCGCACGGTCAGAGTGAGTCCCGACCAGCGGCAGGCGCTGTGTTATCAGTGCCACGCCCCGCTTTCCACAAACCAAGTGGGCACGGGCGACGACCGCACTCCGATTGGCGTGCATGAAGGGCTGAGTTGCATCGCCTGCCACCAGAAACACGGCCAGAACACCCGCACGTCCTGCGCGAATTGCCATCCCCGTCTATCGAACTGCGGGCTCGACGCCGAAAAGATGGATACGACGTTCCTTTCGTCCAAGAGCAAGCACAATATCCACTTCGTCAAGTGCGGCGGTTGCCACACGAAAGGTGTGCCGCGGAGGATTGCGAAGCGCTGAGCGCGGAAGTGTCGAGTAGCGACGCCGTCGCGATTCCGACTTCTGGCTTTTGGCATCAAGTTGCAGGGATTCACCTAAAGGCACTCCCTCAAGGTCGTAGTTCGGAACGGGAGAATAATTGCGTAACTTCATGTCTTCGATCATGCGTGGACGTAAGGGCGCCATGCGATGGCTTCTTTGAGAAGTGTTCCTGAATCCACCTCTCTCCAGATTGGAGCCGCCGTCAATAGGACTTTCTACTTGGCACGATTAGGACATGATCATTTGGCGCCGACAATATGGAAGAATATGATTGACGCCGGACGGGAAGCACTATATCCTAAGACGTCGCTGACCGCATCAATTTCGGCAACGATTTCATTGGGGGGGGCTCTATTGTGAAATTGGTATTGTCGCTATTCGTGGTCCTGCTCGCTCTCGTCTTATGCGTGCCACTCCAGGCACAATTCACAACGGCCAGCTTCGGCGGAAACGTTACTGATCAATCTGGGGCGACCGTCGCCGGAGCTGCGGTCGTCATTCGAAACCCCGACACCGGCTTCACGCAGGAAAGCACCACCGACGGGAGCGGTTCATTCCTGTTTGCGCGCCTTCCGGTAGGATCCTACCAGTTGCGTGTCAGGCGGCAAGGTTTCGATACTTACGTCCAATCGGGCATTACCTTGGCCGTGAACCAGGCGGCGACGAAGAACATCGCATTGAAAATTGGAGAGTCCG